>CANFNA010000022.1 GCA_947448395.1 Chthoniobacteraceae bacterium | reverse complement strand
GTTTCTCGTGTTCAGACGGAGAGGGGGGCGCTTTTTGAGCTTCGGATGCGCCCGTCTGACGTAGGAAAAGTGGTTGGAAAACAGGGTCAAACAATTGCTGCCATTCGCAATCTTGTGAAGGCGTCGTTTGTTCCTGGGGCTGAAAGGGTCGAAGTAGAGATTGTTGAATCAGAGTCCTAGGATAAGCGGCATTTTGGGATTCGTGATGGGTCTGTGGAGATGGGTGTCTGGGGGGGGGAGTAGGGGCTAGGTGATAGGGGTGGGGTTAAAGACGGTGAGCGCATTGTGAAGGCGCCAGTTCTCGGACCAAGTGCGTCGGCCCGAGGCAACTTCGAGCAGGAGATGGAAGAGTTCCCATCCCACGGATTGGATTGAGGCGTCACCGGTGGCAATAGTGCCAGCATTTAGGTCCATCAAGTCGTGCCAGCGCTGGGCAAGGTTCGTTCTCGTAGCCACCTTAATGACTGGGGCGGCAGCCAGACCGTACGGAGTTCCACGGCCTGTTGTGAATACGTGTATGTTCATTCCAGCGGCGAGTTGGAGGGTTCCGCAAACGAAATCACTCGCCGGGGTTGCTGCGAATAGAAGGCCTTTCTGTTTCGATTTTTCGCCGATTGGCACGACGCCGTTGATTGGGCTCGATCCGGACTTGATGATGGAGCCCATGGCTTTTTCCACGATGTTGGTGAGTCCACCCATCTTATTGCCCGGGGTCGTGTTTGCACTTCTATCGGCGCCGCCGCGGGCGAGATAGGCGTCGTACCAGGCCATCTCTCGTATCAGGGCCTGCGCGACTTCCGGAGTGGCTGCGCGCGCGGTGAGTTGAGCAATCCCGTCGCGGACCTCGGTGTTTTCGGAGAATAAAACGGTAGCCCCAGCGCGAACGAGCAGATCGCTGGCAAAACCGACGGCAGGGTTCGCTGTGACACCTGAGAAAGCGTCGCTGCCGCCGCACTGGACGCCTACTACGAGATCGCTGGCGGGGCAAGATTCGCGGCGTCGAGCGTTGAGAGCGGCGAGGCGAGGTTCAGCCATGTGTACAATGGCGGTGCCATGGACTCGAAGCCAACATGAGCGTCGTCCTGTAGGATGACAGTACCGAGTGAGTTACTGCAGCCCGCGAGGGATCCTTCTGGGAACAATCGGCTCGGCTGGAGTTTCTCGCAACCGAGGCTCACAAGCATCACCTGGCCCCCGAAGTTTGGATTCCTGCTGATATTTCGGAGGGTTCGGATGGGGATATTTGCATCGTCGGTTTCGATGGCGACTCCACAGCCGAATGCATGCTCGAGGCCGACCACGTCGTCGACATTTGGGAAAAGAGGGAGCAAGTCCCGTTTAATGCGGGTCACTGCATGTTGAACGACGCCCGAGACGCACTGAACCGAGGTGGAGATGGCGAGGATGTTGCGGGTTCCGACCGTTCCGTCTGCATTGCGGTAGCCCATGAAGGTATGACCCTCGATTGGCGGCTCTTGGAGTGCGGGCTCACACCACTCCGGCAGGCTATCAAGGCCGCATGCGGGAGGGATGCGAACCATGGATTCTTCGACCCATGAGCCTTTGCGAATTGGGCGCGATGCGTGGCCGATGACGACATTGTAACGAAGAATTGGAGCGCCCTCCGTGAGATCGGTGAGGGCGACCTTGTGCCCTTGGGGGACACGGGTTGTTAGAATGAGACCGTCTGGGAGTGCAGAGCCAGCGGGAAGGCCACCGTCGTTAACAACGATGGCGACATTGTCGTTTGGGTGAATTTGGATGCAGCGCGGCGTGGGGCGATCAGGCGATTGCATGGGGCGATTTCAGATTCGTGATTGGTCAAGGCCCTGCAGTTCTACTCTTCGAATTTCACCGACTAGGAACAGGTAGCAAAAAATGGCCAGGAGTGCGTTGGCACCGACGAAGAGGAGGGCGCCGTTGAAGGATCCTGTGGCACTCAGGATGTACCCGATGACGATGGGAGTGGTGATGCCTGCAATATTCCCAAAAGTGTTGAATAAGGCACCGCTGAGTCCGCCTGCCTGGACGGGAGCGGTGTCGGAGACAACGGCCCAGCCCAGAGCGCCGATGCCTTTGCCGAAGAAGGCGACGGACATGAAAGCGATGACAACCATGTTGGAAGACGCATAGTTGCAGGCGATCATGGACATGGAGAGGAGCATACCTGCGACGATTGGGGTCTTGCGGGCTGTGGAGAGGGAGTAACCGGCCTTGAGCATCCGGTCGGAGATGAGTCCGCCGAGGATGCCTCCAAGGAATCCGGCGATCGCTGGGAGCGAGGCTACAAACCCTGCTTTTAGAACAGTCATGTTGCGTTCCTTGATCAAGTAGGTTGGGAACCACGTGATAAAGAAGTAGGTGAGCGTGGTGATTGCGTATTGGCCGAGATAGATACCGAGCAGCATTCGGTTGCGAAGAAGTTGGGCGAGGATATCCCAGCTGTTGATTTTACTGCGTGCGGATTGTGGGGAACCTTCGGCGTCGACGAGTGCGCCGCCCTGTTCGAGATAAGACAGTTCAGCAGCAGAGATGTGCGGGTGCTGCTTAGGTGCGTGAATAAATCTGAGCCAGAGGAATGACGCGCCGATGCCGAGCGCGCCCATTACGTAAAAAACACTGGGCCATTTGAACTTTTCAACGAGCCAACCCATGAGCGGAGCGAAGACGACCGTCGCGAAATACTGGGCTGAGTTGAAGATTGCGGCGGCTCCGCCCCTCTCCGTTTTTGGGAACCAGGCAGAGGCGATCCGGCTGTTGGCGGGAAAGGCGGGAGCCTCTGCGGTGCCGACCAGGAGTCGCAGCGCAAGAAAGACGGTGAAGGCAGCGCCTCCTGCTAAGAAACCAGTGGCGCCGCACAGGAGGGTGAAGAGAGACCAGAGGAAGATACTGGCAAAGTAGACGATGCGGGAGCCGAAGCGGTCCAGGAGCCATCCGCAGGGAAGCTGGGCTGCGACGTAGGACCAAGCGAAGGCGGAAAAAAGGAAGCCCATCTGCTTCGGGTCCAGATGGAAGGTCTGGGAGATCTGCGTTTGTGCGATGGAGAGGGTCGCTCGGTCTGCGTAGTTGAGAGCGGTCACTGCAAAGAGCATTGCGAGGATTCCCCAGCGGACTCTCCCTGCAGGTTTTGTAGCGGTTTGAAGGTTGTGCGATGTCTTGGATGCGATGTGAGGCATGGTGGCTGAGAGCTGCGGATTGCGCGGCGAGCTTACAATCCGTTAGTTCTACTGAAGCTCGAGATGCAGTGCAGAAAGGATCCCGAGATGGGCGACGCAGAAGAGGGATGCGGAGGCAGTCTCGTTATTGAGATGCCTCTGGAAGTAGCTGGGTTTTGATCCGTTGGATGGCGTTTTCGGCCATTTCACTTTTCGGGTACAACTTTTGAGCTTTGAGAAACCAAGCCAAGCCCGTGGCTAGTTGGGCATGGCGCTCATGTTCTTGGGCATTTTGAACAGCTCGAACAAACTCGGCAGCTTTGGTTGTGTATGTGGCGCGGGCTTGAGCAAGTTGCAGATCATCGGGGAATTTTTCTGCAACGCGCTCCAGCGTTTCCCAAGCCCCTGACGCGTTGCCGAGTCGTTCCATTTCCTTGGCACCCATCAAAGCGGCTTCGAGGGACTTGAAATCCTCCAGAATGGTTTTGAGTTGCGCTTGTTTTTCCTGAGGCGCCATTTGAGTTGCTGCAAGGAATCGTCCCGCTTCGTCTGCGATGCGGCGGAAGTTTTTCTGTGCGATGAGTTGTTCGAGGTCGTTGAGCGCCTGGGCTTGGGCGTCTCCCTGTTTGAAAGCCTTACTCGCAACTTCCGCGAGTTCGGGGTTGTTGGGCCAAATCTGGCCGGCTTCTGCGAGCGATGCTTCAAATTTATCTTTCTCTCCGGAAAGCGCGGCATTCCTAGCTTTGGCCAAATGCATGCGCGACATGTTGCGTGCCGTCTCAATCATGGCCATGGGTTTGGTCGCGTCGAAATCCTTGGCCATGGATTTCATGCCGTTTTCACCAGTGATCAGCTCGTTCGCGAGTCCGTAATCTTTAGTCTCGATGGCAGCGAGGAGTTGTACGGATTTTTGAGCATAGGCGAGGATTTTGCGTTTCCGTTCCTTGGGTAGCGTCCGAATTTCGGGCATGTACTCCCCAATCAGGAATGCTTCTCGTAATCTCCTGCTGGCGGAGTCCAGTTCTCCAGCATCCACGAGTGAGTGGAAGGCTTGGACGCTGGTTTGAACGTCTCTCATGGCCTCATTGCCAAGGGTCTCGAGTGTGCTGATGGTGGGAGGGGAGCCGGTACTTCCAAAAAGCTGTTTGGTTTTGTCGGGCAGGTTCAGCTTTGAGTCACCGTCGGTGAAGAGCGCCCGATAGAACTTAGTTCCGATCACGAGATGATGGAATCGGCGTTGTAAAAACAGCTGAACGAGCAGTGATTGAAACTCGATCTTGGATTGAATTTCGGAGAGGGCTGCTTTGGCTTCGTTAGCCTTAATTTTGACTGCGTTTCCAATGACGGTCTCTTGGTAGGCACCTGCCTTCGAGAAGCTGGCGAGTTGTTGTCCAGCCTCACCTTGCGCCTGTCCTTCTTTGCCACCGGCCGCCGATGCTGGGTTTAGGGGAGAGAAGTCGTTAGGGACTGAGATTCTTGAACTTTGCCCAACTCCTCCGGTTGTCGTTGGTCCCGGAGATGATGGCGGGCGCGACGCGGGTGCGGGGGCACTGCCCTTGGAGTCGAAACTCGGGGTGCCGACTTTGGTTTCAAAATTGCGCCGAGCGTATTTGCGTTCCTCTTCTAAAATTTTATTGGCTTCCACCAAGATCCCTTGGTTCCGCTTGGATTGCCAAACGGAGTAGATGGCGTTGGAGAGGGAGTCGCACAATCGGGCGTCTCCGGGAAAAGCGGCTGCGCGATTGAGGAGGCGATATGCGTCTGAGAGAGTTTGTTGGTTAAGATTCGAGGGGTCCAGCAACAGGATGATTTTATTGAGAATGGCGCGATGATCGCGCTCTGCATCGCTCAGTTCTTCTGGAGTGTTGAGGTACTTTTCAAAGCGTGCTGCGACGATGGCGTTATTGGCGATATCCCAAGTTTGTCCGTTGAAGCGAATGATACCGGAGGTTGGATCGACCGCTGGTAATCGATTGTCGAATTGTGAACCGGGAGCAGCCATCGAGGGATCCCCTGCGGCTGGGGTTGCTGCATTGGTCTTGCCTCCTCCGGGAAGCGGAGCGGCATTGTTTTGACCAGAAACAGAGGGGAAGTTGATGATCGGTGGGTTAGCGTTTGGCTGGGGTGCGGGAGCTGCAGACGGCGCGGCGGTTGGCGGTGCAGGAGGCGTTTGCGCGAGGGCCGGAAACGAGGGGGCCAAAATCAAAAGTGGAAGCCACGTGGACGCGAGAATCGGAAGGGGGGAAGGGCGATTCATGGAGGTACAGGGGGATCAGAGTTTTCGGGCTTCGGAAGCGGTGACCAAACCGTTTTCACCGACTTTGACTTGAAATAGCATCTTTTGACCGCGCTCCAGATTGGTGTTGAGGGTTTTTGGCACCAGAATGGGAAGCATGTCGCCATTCAATGCTTCTACGGCAATGAGGCGTCCCGTTTGCTGGGAAAACGAGAGTGTTTTATCGATGATGGCCTCTATCTGGTAGGTGTTTCCCCGAAGGCTGTTTGCGTTTTCAAGGTAGTCCCTGACGGGAAAGGAAGAGGTGGTCCGGTAAGAGTCGGTTTTGCTGAAACTCAGGTATCCCCCGAGCATTACAGCCACGATTGTGCCGATGGATGCTGCGATTTTTCCGACAGGAACCGAGGAGCTTGCGCGACGAGCCATGGTGGGTGGGGGGAAGTGAAAACGGGGACGGGGGATTCTCTCTAGCGGACGAAGCCCCAATGTTGGGTCAAAGGCCAGTATACCATGAGGCCGCGCCCCACCACATTTCGTTCGGGGACAATACCCCAGTCGCGGGAATCTGAGGACTGGTAGGAGTTATCCCCTAGGGCGAAGTATGATTTGGAAGGAATATCAAAAGTGGCCTTTGGAGAGTTGAGATGGCGGAAGGTACTGTTTTCCGGAGCGTTGGAATAGCCACGGTATCCGTCAACCGGCCGCTCCAGAGTTCCTGCAATGACTCGCTTGAATGCAGGTTCCTCCGCTGCAGCCCCATTAATAAACAAGGCCGGCGGATCAATGCGAAGTTGGTCTCCTGGGGTTCCCGCAAGTCGCTTGATATAGAATTGGGAGGGACTCCCTGGGCGATAGAGGTTTTCGCGAGTCGGAATGCCGGCGGTGTTGAAAACAAAAACATCCGCCCTTTTTGGGGAGACAAAATGGTACGAGAACTTGTTGACCAACACGTGGTCACCAGTGTTGGAGTAACCGCGGGCGATGATGTCGCCGGGTTTTAGTTGGCGTCCAGGAGTGCATCTTGAATCGGCAGCCAGCGACGAAATCGGAATGCGAGCGGAATAGCTGCCTTCGCTGGTTTGGATCGAAGTGTAAGTGAACAGGCCGAGGGGAATTCCGAAGTAGTGCCGCTCATTTACGGACTGAATGGTCTCGGATCGCTCTGCGACGATGTTAAAGTAGCTGCGACCCCAAGCCACATATTGGAGCAAACGGACGGCAGGGTTGGGGGGAAGGTCTGAGGTGACTCTTGTGATGATTCCGTTGAGCGTTGGCTGCATGGAGCCCGTTGGAATCGTGAAGGGCTGTACAAAGTAAGTCCGCACGCCCAAGGCGACGGTGATTGCGACGATGAAGACTTCTACGTTTTCTCGCCATCCAGAGTCGGAGGCTGGCTGTTGTAACTTGCCGCAAATCTGATCCAGCGCGGTCATGGACTGCTGAACGGCCTCGGCGGTCCCAGTTTTGTGAATATCCCTGAGAGACTGAATGCCTTTCTCAACCTCCTCTACGACCTGAGGAGCGACGGTGTCTCTCCGATATGCGAGAAGTTTGGAAGCTTCGCGCAAATAGATTTTAGCCTGGCTGACGTGCCTGGGAGTGAGGAAAAACATGCGGCCTCTGGTTTAGCGAGGCACCGGCTGTTTTGCAATCGGAGGGATGGATTTGTGGGGTCTTTCAATGGGAACTTCGGAACCGCGTGGGCGAGGATTTGGTCGTTTTTCCGCAGAAAGAGCGAGGGGCGCCGAAGGAGTCGCATTAAACCAGGTCCGTAAGCGCTGTATCGGCATCACCGAAGTGGTCCGTATGAATGCCCATTCTTTCCATGAGCGCGAGGTGGAGTCGGCAGAGTTTTCGATTTGGATCTTTGCTGTAATCGAGCATCCGTCCTCCGCGGAGGGATCCTCCGCCGCCGCCTGCTAAGAGGATCGGGAGTTGGCGTGAGTCATGGGCATTTCCATCGAAGAGGCTGGAGCAGAACAAGATCATGCTATTGTCCAAAAGGGTGCGTTCCCCCTCGTTGGTCTCCTTCATTTTGGTGAGCGCCCGGGCCCAGATTTGCATGTGGTACTCGTTGGCTTTTTGGTACATCGCGAGTCGGGCGGGGTCGTTGGAGTGATGGGAGAGTTCGTGCAGCGATCCTTTTATGCCACCCGAGTGGCTCAAGTTCATTCCAGAGAGGTCGTTATTGAGCATCAAGGTGGCCACTCGGGTGCGATCCATTTGGAATGCAAGCACGAGGATATCCAGCATGAGGTTCATGTGATCTTCTGGGTGCGCTGGCATACCGGAGCCGGGGCGAGGAAAAGTCGCGGCTTGGATAGTGGGTTGCCAGCCTTTGCCTCCAGTCTCTTTCTGGCTGAATTTTTCAGCCTGTTCGATGCGCATTTCCAACTCCCGAACCGATGTGAGGTACTCGTCCATCTTGAGGAGGTCGCGTTTGCTCAGAAATTTTTTCAGGCCCTGAGCGTCGCCGCTCACCAAATCGAGCACGCTCCGGTTCCGCTTCCGTTTGCTGCCGTCGTCGAACAATTGGTCAAAGGCTTGTTGGGGGTAGATTTCTTTTGGAGCCGGAGAGGTGGGAGTGCTCCAAGAAATATGACCTGAGTAGGTGGAGGTATAGCCGTCCTCGTTTCCGTATCCGGGCGGTTCGGTTCCTAAAACAAGGCTTGAGACGGGTGTTTGCTTTCCAATTTGGCGTGCGATGAGTTGGTCGACGGTGATACCGACCTCGATATCGGTGGTGGTCTTCTTCACCTTGAGTCCCGCGAGGAGGTTCATTTTTGGGAAATGTCCTCCGGGGCCCTCGATGGTGGTTGGATTCCATAATCCTTGGCAGACCAACAGCTTGTCCTTCAGCGGTTCTAGGGGACGAAGCGTGTCTTTGAGGATCATTCCCTGCGGCCCGTTTTCAGCTCCCCAGTGGTGCGGATTTACGCCGTTGCCCATAAATACGACGGCCATACGACGTGGCGCGTCACTGGCGATGGTGGCGGAAGGGGCTGCCGCTGTATCGCCCCAGACACGGACGGATTCCATCCATGGAAGTCCGAGGGCGACGCCGACACCCTTGAGGAAATGGCGGCGGGAGAAGAGAGAATCACTCGATTTCATAAGAGATCTGGCAGGGGTGAGGTTCAGAAAGGAATCAGCCAAGGGAGGACTATTCGCTACGGCGGGTTTGAAATTGGGGGCTCTGAACAATGGCCACAACGGCTCCGGCGAAGGTGGGGTCTTTGGAGAGAAGCTGCTTTTTCATGTCTTGGAGCAGAAGTTTGTCGGTGGGTAAAATGGATCGGCCCAAGGCATAACCCAGAAGCTTTTTGGAAAATAGGCCGCAAAAATCTTCGTTCCGCGAGGAGAGGAACTCCTGAAGTCCTTTTAGTCCTCCAAAGGAGTTCCCGTTCTTGAGCTTGGCCGAGTCATCGACGCTGACCCCCGCATCATCCTGAGCGCGGATGCGTCCGATGGGATCAAACTTTTCCAAGGCGAAGCCGAGAGGGTCAATTTTGTCATGACAGACGGAGCAGGCGCGATCGGCTCTGTGGCGTTCTAGGCGCTCGCGCAGGGATTTGGCTTGGGCGACACTGTCATCGAGTTTTGGGACATCGTTGGGAGGTGGCGGGGTTGGGGTTCCGAGTACGGAGCGCAGGATCCAATTTCCGCGAAGTACGGGGCTTGTTCGGTGTGGATAAGATGTTTTGGTGAGCATGGCGCCCATTCCTAAAATACCACCGCGGGATTGGTCGGAGACCTTCACCAACTGAAGGTTCTCACCAGTGATGTTCGGGATCCCGTAGTGTTTCGCGAGCCGCTCATTGAGGAAGGTGTAGTCCGCGGATAATATTTCATTCACCGGCCGATTTTCGTGGATGAGGTGGCTGAAGAATGCGGTGATTTCTGAGTAAAAATCTTTCCGAAGTTCCGGGGTGAATTCGGGAAATTTCTGAGTGTCGATTTTCCCATAAGAATCAAACCCCTGAAATTGAAACCATTGGGCGGCGAACTCTTTGGCTAGGGCGGAGGCTTTTGGGTCTTTGAGCATTCGGACAGTTTCTGACTTTAAGACTTCCGGTTTTGAGAGGGAGCCATCAGCGGCTTTGGCTATGAGAGATGCGTCCGGAATGGAGGACCAGAGGAAGTAGCTCAGCCGTGTTGCGAGTTCGGTGGGCGTTATTGGATGGATTCCAGGCTGAGAGGCCTGTTCCAGTTTGAAGAGAAAAGCGGGAGCAACTAAAGTGCGTACCAAGACCTCCCGGGCGGCTGATTCGCGGTCCAACTCCGCCGTCAATCCGGAGCGGTAGATCGATTCAATCTGCTGTTTTTCTTCGGGGGTGATCGGACGCCTCCAAGCGCGGCTCGCGAAATCTCCGAGGTGAACCAGCACTTTTTTATCCCACTCCGGCTCCAATTGTTTCGGAATGATTTTATTCCAAACGAATCGCCAGTCTTCGTGCATCTGCTTGAGGTAGTCGGCTTCCGAAGAGGAGATGAAATGGGAAAGCTGAGCGTCACTGTAGTAGTAGATCTCTTTACCGGCTTTGCCTGCGCGCCAACGGTTACCCGCCACCGAGTTCAGACGGTGCTCCAAATTCATGGCAAAGAGCTGGTGGAAGGGGCGGAAATGTTTTGCGATTTCCTTGTGCCGTTCTGTGCCTCGTTTGCAGACCGTGATGACACCGGGGAGAATTTTGGTGGGATCTGGGGGAATCCCGACGGTTGCTTTCCATTGAGCGGAGGCAAACTCAATTTCCGGTCCCTTCACATCGAGCTTTGCTTGCGCGGTGAAACGGGTTGAGCCGTCTGGAACAGGCAGATGGAGCACCAGAGGTGCTTCCATCACTAAGGTGCCGGCGGGAACCTCGAGTCCTTTCGGGTGTTTTCCGATTCTCCCAAGGACTTGATCGGCTTCCGCAATTTGCTTCTCTAAGAGCGCTTTTGCAGCGGTTTGATTTTGGTCTTCTTTGAGGCTCTCCAATTTCGACTTGTCCTCTTTCTGCCGATTCGTGAGCCAATCGACATAGCTTTCCTTTTTTCCTTTTCGGTACAGGTCCAGTGCGGTCACCAGAAGAATGTCACCTTGGTTTCCATCCCCAAAATCGCCGAGGGCGAGATGAACGGTGTGTTGGCCTTGGATAGGGGTGTCGAAGGCGTAGTTTTTGAGTTCGTCCGCATCTTGTTGGGCACGGAGCACGGACCATTTTTCGGGGAGAAACCAGGAGTGCAAATGGGTTCCAATGGCTGCGGCTTTTTCGCCTACGAGTGCGGGAATGTCTTTGGGGTTCGCGTCCGAGGGATGTGGGAGTTCTCTCCAGGGTAGGCGGATTAAATCCAAGTAACGCGACGGTGGGTCGTCCGTTGTCAGAAAGTTCCACCAATTCTCTAAAAACGCAGGGACGAGGCCTTTCTCTTTTGCGAGAGCCTCTAGAGAGGTGGCTCCGGTTTTCTCGCGGTGTTTCCATTTCCAGCAGGCCTGCATGTAGTCGGCGAATCGGAGATCCTCGCCATCCTGAGGTAAGTGATCCATCGAAGCTTTTTGATACCAGACGAACATGGCGGCTTCGGCGTCGGATTTCACCTGAGCGGGTCCGCGCACGCCGAGGCGATGGTCGGCGAAGCGGATGCCGGTACCTGGCAGGATGGTGGCATGTTCAGAGAGGAGTCGTGCGGCAGTGAAATACTTGTCGAGTTGCTGAGGGCTGACAAAAAGAGCGTCGCCGACGTTCGAAAAACCCTCCCCGCCCCCGCCGTCCGGAACGAAGTCTTTGGAGAGGCCTAGCGAGATGCCGGTCAAATCGCGGATGGAATAATCGTATTCACTGTTGGTGAGTCGGCGGAGCATGACCGGTCCCGGATCTCCCGCATTGGAGCGGGCAACCTTGTCCAAGGAGGACTCCACCCAACCCAACAGGGCCTTCCGTTCGGTTTCGTTCAGGGCCTTTGAATCGTCCGGAGGCATGTCACCGGAGGCAATGGCCTCCTGAACGCGACTCCAGAGTTCGTACTCGTGTAGGACCTGGGGATCCTTCTCCAGGCGCTTGAGATTGATGCCTCCTTTTTCTTTTTTTCCTCCATGGCAGTCCAAGCATTTTGCCTGAATGGCGGCATAGGCATTTGGCCACCCTGCAAGGTCTTGGGGCGAGGATTCGCCGTAAGCCAAGAGAGGATGGAAAGCCAGAGCGCCCAGCAAGGCTCCAAAGGCATTGAGGGAAACAACAGAAACCAGATGGGCGTGGGAACGCGTCGACATTGTGTGAAAATTCTAGAGGAACACCTTGGAAATGGCAGGGAATTAGCCCGAAAATGAATTGGAGTGATCCAGAGGCCGTTGG
Organism: Chthoniobacteraceae bacterium; assembly: GCA_947448395.1. Lineage (GTDB taxonomy): Bacteria > Verrucomicrobiota > Verrucomicrobiia > Chthoniobacterales > Chthoniobacteraceae > Chth-196. Next base: position 16,983 of record CANFNA010000022.1, on the reverse strand, counting down.
AGAGCCGGGGTAGTTTGCGGATCTGAACCTTCGAGCCGCTGTGTCTTTCTGAAGACAACCTGTACTAAGCGCCTTTTTTTTGTGAAACAGGGAAAGTGAAAACGTTTTTCAATCTCGGGGGGGATCTTTCGGTGCATCGGCTTGGATTGGGTGCGATGCGTCTTTGCGGTCAGCCTGGGAACTTTGGACGGTATTCGGACTGGGAAGGGGGGATTAAGCTTTTGCGCCATGCGGTTTCTCTTGGGGTTGATCTCATAGATACGGCACATGCGTATGGTCCCGGAACTAATGAAGAACTGATTGCGGAGGCGCTTGCTCCGTATGGGGGGACGTTGGTGATAACGACGAAAGGAGGGGTGGATAAAACGGCCCCTGACAAGGTGTTTCCAGATGGAAAACCGGAGAGTCTGCGTCGTTTTTGCGAAGCAAGCCTTCGTCGGTTGAAGCTGGAGCGCATCGATCTGTACCAACTCCATCGGCCCGATCCCGAAGTGCATTTTGCTGAGAGTGTTGGGGCGTTAGCGCAACTCCAGAGGGAAGGGAAAATTCGGCATGTGGGGCTCTCCAACGTGACCCTAGAGCAGATTATTCAAGCGGAGCTCATCCTGCCGATTGCTAGTGTGCAGAATCGGTACAATTTGATGGAAAGGCAGGATGATCCCGTTGTGGATTACTGCCGGGAACAGGGGATTGCTTATCTTCCTTGGGGGCCTTTGGCGGCAAAACCGTTTGAACCAGGTGCGCCCCTGACGCAAGCCCACGAGGGTCTTTCCACGGTGGCTAAGCGCCACGGCGCGACCCCAGGGCAGGTGGCCTTGGCTTGGTTGCTGCGGCGTTCACCGAATATCCTTCCGATTCCGGGGACAACTTCGATTGCTCATCTTGAGGAGAACATGGCCGCGGGGAAGTTGGAGCTTTCCACCGCCGATCTCCGTGAGTTGGGCGCTCCAATTCATTGAGGCTGTTTTCGATTGGTTGATTTTGCAGACGGCCGTTCGGTCCGAAATTTTTATGAAAATCCCGCGTGTGGTTGGCGTTATTCTCCCAAGCCCGCTTCTAGCTCTCCTTCTCTTGGTGGGATGCGACCGTGAACCGGCTGTGAAGGTAAAAGCCTCTGACGCTCCTAAACGGATCACGGTCATTGGGCGCGGTGGGACAGAGAGTTTTTCAAGGTTGCTAGAGGCTGGAGCCACCAAGGCGGGACAGGAGTTTGGAGTGGCTGTCGATTTTAGGACGCCATCCAAGCAGAAGGAAATCGAGGCGCAGGCCGTTCTTGTGGATGAATCTGTGAAAGGGGCGGTTGACGGGTTGGTTGTTGCCCCAGTCGAGGATCAGAAGCTGAGCAGGGCGGTCCTTGCCGCGATCCGTAAGAAGGTTCCGGTAGTGGTGGTGGATTTTCCTGGTAAGGGCGAGGCGGGAATAGACTACACCGCATCGATTGGAACCATTCCCAGTGCTGCGGGCCTCAAAGCGGCTGAGACTTTGGTTAAGTTGATGGCTGGACAGGGAAAGATCCTTCTGTTTCGCGATCCTAAGCCGGACCTCCGAAGCAAGGAACATGAGGGTGGATTTTTAGACTCGATACGCCGCCAGATGAATATCCAGTTGTTGGCGGATAACCATTTTGGGGGGCTTTCCGTAGAGGAAGCCGAAAGAGATGCGCTCAATCTGAGTGAGTCTATTCGCGAGGCGAGCGGGATCTTTTGTTCTACCCCAGCTTCCACTCTCGGAATGGTGAAGGCGATGCGTCAGTTGGGTTTGGTGGGAATTGCTAAAGTGGTCGGTTATGGTCACAGCCCGGAACTCTTGGATGCGCTTAGGCGCGGCGAAATCGATGCCCTGTTGGTCGAGAATCCCAGAGCGATGGGTTATGATGCGGTGAAGTTTTTGGCTTCGCAGTGGAAGGGGCAAAAGCCTTCGTCTCGTTGGGATACCGCGGTGGAAGTTGTGACCAAAGCGAATTTGGACTCTGTTGCGACTAAGGCGCTTTTGAATGTAGAGTAACTGGGATGAACTGGTTCAAGGGGTGCCGACTCCTTGAGGAAAGACCGACTCGCTACTCGATGACCACCGCGGTTCCAGGGGAGATCAGTTTGGTGAGGCGGATGACGTCCCAATTCGCAACCCGCATGCACCCATGCGAAAGCGCCCCGCCGATCGTTTCGGGATTTGGGGTGCCGTGGATGCCGATTCCGGCTCTGTTGAGTCCGCACCAGACAACGCCCACGGGATTATTTGGTCCGGGAGGCATCATGCGAAAGTTGTTGGTTCGGACGCCGTGGTTGAGAACGCCTGCATCCCAACGAAATACGGGCATGAGGCTAATACCGTAAATGCGCCAGTGACCCTTTGGTGTGGGAAGAGAGGGGGAACCGACCGTGATTGGAAAGGCGGCGACTAGTTTTCCCTCATCGCTAAGTTCCAAAAAGCGCTCTCTTAGACTGATGTGAATGGATCGCGACCGGAGCTCTGGAACCTCTGGGAGCGCGGCGGTTGGGGTGATGTCTTCGATTTGAAACGGTTCAACATCCGGCACTGTCAGTTCATCTCCGACTTTTAGGGCCCCGACCTTTACGGTTGGATTCAGCTGCATGAGAAGTTCCTGAGTGCAGTGAAAGCGCTCGGTCAAAAACTCCGTGAGCGACAGGTAAGGCATGGAATGCTGGCTTCCCGAAGCGCCTATGAATTTTAGGTCCTCTGCGCGCAAGGTGTATTTTGTGTAGAGAGGAGAGTCTGAAGGCAGCGAAAAGTCCTTTTCCAGTGTCAGCGGTTCTTCCCCTTGCGATCTGCGGTAGGCATTGATCGCGCGCAGAGTCATTTCGCCTCCTTTTCCATCGATTTTCGCCGGGCTAAAGAGGTGTCTATCAAGAAAGATCTGAGAGCGCACAATAGCATCGCGCTGTTCTTGCGTGAGCGCTTTGGAAACGAATTGCTTGGGGGCTGGAGAATTGGAAGCGATCGGTTTTGGGGCCTGATTGGGCTTTGTGACCGGAGCCGGTTTCGAGGAAGTGGGCGGTGTCGGGACTACTTCGACTGTCTTTGAGGGAGATGCGGTTCTTTGGGGGAAAAAAAGTCCGTCTCGCGCCTTTGCCTGAGGGAGGATCAAGACTGTGGAAACGCAAATTCCTGCAGACACGGAAAGGGCTTTAAGCACCGATGGAAAGGGTGGGAGGGGGGTGGGAGGCATCGCGATACAAGGCCTGTGTACAAGCGATTGATATTTGGGCCAACTTCCGATTTTTGATGTTTCGGAGCGCCGCCAGACTTTTGGAGACGGAGTTGCGGTGGGGATTCTGGAGAGTAAACGGAGCCGACTTTCGCAAAAATCTCGGAAAGTGGGGTGTTTTTTCAGTTCAGGATCGAGAGTTTCTGATTCGTTAAGTTTTCTAGGCCTTTGGGGCACGACTGAGTGCTTCCTCCTATGAATACCGGAACGGGCGCTCAACTGGTTGAAACAAAGAAGCCAATCCTCGGCTGGATGCGTGGTTTTTGGTTCCTGATGGGGACCCAGTTTCAAAACGCATTCAGCGATAATGCTCTCAAGAATTTGGTGATTCTTTTGGTGCTGGCACAGCCTCGATCTGAGGGAGAGCGCGATACGCTGGTTTCCCTCGCAGGCGCTCTTTTTTCCTTCCCGTTTATCCTTTTCTCGATGCTGGGAGGGTGGTTGGCCGACCGATTTAGCAAGCAGTGTGTCATGGTTGGGGTCAAGGGGGCCGAAATCGGCATCATGCTCTTTGCGGCATTTGCGCTTTTTTTTCACCATACCGCTCTACAGCTGGGCGCGGTCTTTTTGATGGGCTGTCACAGCGCCCTGTTTGGTCCCTCCAAGTACGCGGTTTTGCCGGAGATCCTTCCGCTGGAGAGGTTGTCTTGGGGGAATGGAATTTTGGAACTCCTCACTTTTTCGGGAATCCTCTTAGGCACCGTTGCGGGTGGATTTTTAGCGTCTTCGTTTCGGGAGAATCTCGGTTTTGCCGGGGTCGTTCTGACGCTGATTGCGCTGTTTGGGCTGGGAATGGCCCGCCAGATTCCGAGGGTTCCGGCTGCAAATCCGGCATGTGGGATGCGGATCAATCCCTTTACGGATCTCTGGCGTGAAATTGTGAGGATGCGTTTGGATGGAGAATTGTGGCGGGCGAATTTGGGCAATGTTGGGTTCTTCTTTATAGCGGCGTTAGTCCAAATGAACCTCGTGTTGTTTGCTCACGATATTCTTCAACTCAATGAAACTCGGAACGCATTGCTGAGTGCTGCGTTGGCAGTGGGAATTGGGATCGGCAGTTTGGCTGCAGGCATGCTTTCCCGGGGAAAGATCGAATATCGCATGGTTCTGGCGGGGGCCGGAACGATGTTTTTGAGTGCCATGTGGATGGGGGTGAACGGGGTCTCGCTGTTCTTATTTGTGACTCACCTGGTTCTTCTTGGGGTGGGCGCGGGGTGTTTTATCGTCCCGTTGACGGCCGTGCTTCAGCACCGGCCCGCTCCGGAGTTGAAGGGGGCCACACAAGGAGCGGCGAGCGTTATGAGTTTTGTTGGAATTCTGGCGGCCTCGGGGCTCCAGAGAGTCTTGAGGATGGTTATGACCTCAGAAAAAATATTTAGCTTATGCGGGTGTATGGCCTTGCTGATCGGGGCTTATATCTTTTGGGGACGGCGGGACTCCTTTGCCGGAAAGATAAATGGGGAATCGGTTTCTTGAATAAATGCCCAAGCATCTCTGTTATCAGGTTGTTGTGCTCCTGTTGGGCTTAGGACTCGTTGGGCGCCAAATAAATCGACTAGAGAAGCAATCATCATGAAGAAGATCCGAATTGGAATTATTGGCGGTGGACTAATGGGCCGCGAAATTGCGAGCGCATTTTCGCGGTGGTGTGCGCTGACGGATGTGACGGTGAAACCGGTTTTGGTGGCTGTGGCGGATTTGGTGCCTGAGACGCTGGCGTGGTTTGAGCGGATTGATTCTGTCACCTTGTTGACTCGGGACTACCGCGAGCTCCTTGCCAGTAGCGAAGTGGATGTGGTGTACGTGGCGGTGCCACATCATTTGCATGAGTCGATCTACATCGATGTTTTGCGTGCTGGAAAAGATCTGCTGGCAGAAAAACCCTTTGGGATGGATCTGGGGTCTGCTCGCCGCATTTTGGCGGCAGTGCAGGAGACGGGGCGTTTTGTTCGTTGCAGTTCTGAGATGCCCTTCTTCCCGGGAGGGCAGCGAGCCTTGGCTATGGCGCAAAGCGGCAAATTGGGACGGGTTTTGGAGGTGGTTTCTGGTTTTCACCACAGCAGTGATTTGGATGCTAGCAAACCTGCGAACTGGAAACGGGTCAGTGCCATGTGTGGAGAAGGCGGGGTGCTCAACGATTTGGGGATGCACGCCTGCCACATTCCGCTCCGCCTAGGATGGCGCCCGAGTCGATTGTTTGCGCAGCTTCAGAAAGGGTTTTCACAGCGCCCGGACGGGAAGGGGAATATGGTTCCGTGTGACACTTGGGATAATGCATTGTTGCACACTTGGATTGTCGTTGGAGGGGTGGACGTTCCCATGCGTTTGGAAATGAAACGACTTGCCCCAGGGGAGACGAATTCTTGGTTTATTGAAATTCTTGGTACGGAGGGCGGTGTTCGGTTTTCCACGGCGGATCCAAAGGCCCTGCACGTTTTTGAGGGAGGGAAGGAGCAGTGGTGGAAACGGACCGATCTCGGATTTTCGACTCCCTTCAAGACGGTGACTGGGGGGATTTTCGAGGTGGGCTTTGCGGATGTGATTCAGCAGATGTGGGCAGCCTTTTTGATGGAGCGTGAGGGGCTCTTGGATGGGCGGTTTGGGTGCGCAACTCCTGAAGAGGCGGTGGCGTCGCACGAAGTGTTTGCGGCGGCCTTACAATCTCATCTTCGCGGAACTGTAGTGACTCTTGGTTAGGGGTTTGGAGCGGGTAAAAAGGGCGAAACCTTCTGAGTTGGGAACAGAATGGGGGACGGGTCATTAAAATCCCACGTTTGAAGCCTTCTTTGGCTGTTGCCAGAGTTTGAGAACCCGTCGAAAGTGGGGAAAGCAGAATTGCCCACCCATGCGACCAATTTTCCGTGCCCCCCTTTCGTTGGTTCCTTTAGTTGCGATCGTGGCGAACGCCCCTGTTGCGTCCGCTCAGAGGACCGTTGGAGGAGAGATGGTGAAACTCACCTTCCCGAATGCCGACGTTCGCGATGTACTTGCCCAGTACGAGCTCCTCGTCGGCAAGCACCTCGTGTACGACAATCAGGTGCAGGGGATGGTGAATATCAATGTCCCTGAGGTGCCCAAGGAAGAGGCGATTCGGATCATTGAAATCACGCTCATCATGAACGGATTTCACATTGTGCCCGTCGACAGTGATCCAAATCTTTTGAAGGTGGTGGGTGTGGGGCGCGCTCCTCGAACCGTGGGAATTCCGCTGATTGCCGATCCGGAGCCGATTCCTGATAACGAGCAGATCGTCATGTATTTGGTGAAGCTGCAGTATGCAGATCCGAATGACATCGTGCAGATGCTTTCCCAAGCGATGCCAGCCTCTCGTCAAGAGTACGGGCCTACTGTGGTGGCCCTCCCGAAGTCGCAGTCATTGCTGATCACGGAGAACACCACGATTATCCGAACGCTTCAGCGCATTATTCGAGCTGCCGACGTGAAGCCGACAGAGGTGGAGGGGGAGTTTGTGACCCTGCAGCGCGCCTCAGCGAAGGACGTTGTTCAGATGCTCGAAAAACTATTCGAGAAACCGGCTCAGAGCAACCCGACGACCCCTGCCGCGCCTCGGCCTGCCGCGCAGCCTCAAGGAGGGCAGCCTGCTCCTGGGGCTCAGGCTCCAAGTTCCACAACCGTTGAGATTGGCGGGATGAATGAGGACTCGATGATTGCGGGTAAGGTCCGTCTGACAGCGGACGAGCGGACCAATCGAATCTACGTAGTGAGTCGTCCGGTGAATCTGCCTTTGCTCCGGAAACTCATTCAGGATTTTGACGAGAATGTGCGTTTTGACGAACCGGTCGTTCGGCAACTGAAGTACGTTTCGTCTGGGGACATTCTCGATGCATTGGTGAAGGCGATTTCCGATCCCGGTAACAAAGAAAATGCGCAGGGATCAACGGGAACCAATCCGAAGACCAATGGAGCGAACACCCAGCCTCAGCCGCTCAATAATAATTCCCAGTTTGGCAATGGATCCAATTCCAGTCGGGGTGGTTCCTCTTCCCTTTCTTCGAATCTCAGCCTTCAGACTGAAGCGCGCGTGATCACTCCCAACACAGTGTTGGTAGGGAATTCCCGTGTGATGGCGGACAACCGCCGTAATGCAATCATCGTGATTGGAAGCGCTGATGTGAAAGAGAAGGTTTTCAAACTTCTCGACCAGTTGGATGTTCGTGCCCCGCAGGTGATGTTGAGCACTGTGATTGGCGAGTTGAATCTTAGTAATGGCGAGAGCTTGGGTCTGAACTACCTACTTCACAATGGTGCGAGGAACGCGTTGACCACTCCTGTTCCAGTGCCAACCAGCACCACCACAACCACCACCACAACGACCGCTACCCCAGGAATTTTGTCTGTGGATAGCAGTGGCAATCCGTCGCTGAGCTTGCAGCAACTGCTTTCGGACACTCGTTTTGCTCGCGCTCTGGTTGCGGGGCAATCGGGTGTTGGTGGATTTGTGGCCGCTGGAGATTCTATGAGCGCTTTGGTGACGGCGTTGGAATCGACGAGCAAGTTTCGTGTGACGTCCCGGCCGAGTCTGTTTGCGAGCAACAACAAGAAGGCAACAATTGCGAGTGGGGATGAGGTTGCTGTGGCGACGTCGATTCAGAGTGGATTGACGGGAAATACGGCCAATAGCTTGGTGAGTAACTCGAATGTTTCCTATAAACCGATCGAGTTGCGACTCGAGGTGGTTCCATTGATCAATAGTGACCGAGAAGTCTATCTCGATATTTTCCAGCAAGTGCAGGAGCAGACCGACACGACGGTTGTGGATAACAATAAATATCCGAGGATCAGCACGCGGGCTTTGAATACTTCGGTGATGGTTCCTAATGAAGGCACGCTGGTACTGGGGGGATTAATTAAACACTCCAAGGACAAACAAACCGCGGGAATTCCGATTCTGAGTCGTGCGCCTTTGATTGGACCGCTCTTTCGGAGCACCTCGACGAGTGAAAAGCGTACGGAGTTGGTGATCATGATTCGGCCTTCGGTGAGTTTGGGGCCTGATGAAGATATGGGCGTTCGGGATCGCAACATGCGGCCGATGAAGATTCCCGTGAACATTGAAGACACGCTTGGAGAGAGTGCTTCCGAAAAGAAGCCTTCAAAAGTCGCCCATCCCGTCCCATTTCGTTCCGCTGGGGATGCGGATGTGGTGCGTCCGACGGTGGTGTCTCCAGGGCCGGAGCGGTTACCGGTGCCCGCTGCGGTTCGCCAATAAATCAACGCCTTAACGAGATCCGCGTTACGCTATGAGTTCACGCAAGGCTTTGGTGGGTTTGTTGCAGGCTAGTGGTGCGGCCTCGTTGGCAGAGGCCGAGATTCTGTCTGGGTTGGCTGCGCCGCAAGGCTCCACTTGGACGATTGCAGTCCTGGATAGTGGAAAGGTTGATGAGGTTCAGTTTGCCCAGCAGCTAGCAGCGTGGGGGCGCGCGGAATATCTGGCGGTAGAAAATACCCAAGTGGAGCGCGCGGTGCTTGCGCTGTTGCCGAGTCGATTGGTGTTTAAGCATCACATTCTACCTCTCTCTGCCGATGGGAATGCGGTGCGTGTTGCGACCTACGACGTTTTCAATGCGGCCGCTCGTCGGCTTGCGGAACAATCTCTCAACGGCAAGAGGGTGGAATGGGTTTTGTGCGCACGCACTCCACTTTTGCGCACCATCAAGACGCTTTACGGGGTGGGAGCGGAGACATTGGAGGAGTTGCTCCAATCAACTCGGTACGATCACAGCGAAGATCGCGAGGAAGCACACAATCTTTCCAGCGACGATCCGGAGGCAAGTGTCGTCAAGTTCGTGAACCAAGTCATTCGTGAGGCTATCCAAGAGCGAGCCACGGATATTCATGTTGAGCCGTTAGAGGACGACTTGCGCATTCGCTGCCGAATTGACGGGATTCTGCACGAGGTCGCGGTACCGCCCCAGCTACGGCGTTTGCAGAGCGCGATCATTTCTCGTTTGAAGGTGATGGCGCACATGGATATCGCCGAGCGCAGGCTTCCTCAGGACGGGCGAATCAATCTTCAGACTCAAAGCGGTGCGATTGACGTGCGTGTTTCCACAATTCCGACCGTCAATGGGGAAAGCATTTCTCTGCGTCTCTTGAGCCGGAGTGAGACGCTTCAATTTGGTTTGGACCGTCTCGATATGACGGAGGAACAGTTGAACATTGTTCGGACTTTATTGGCGCTCCCCAATGGAATCATCTTGGTGACCGGCCCGACGGGTTCTGGGAAATCAACCACGCTGTATTCTTTCCTGACTTCGATCAACTCGGTGACACGCCGGATCATTACGATTGAAGAGCCGGTGGAATACCGCTTGCCGGGTGTGTCTCAGATTGATGTGAAGCCGGAGATTGATCTGACGTTTGCCAATGGTTTGAGAGCGATTCTTCGTCAGGATCCCAACGTGGTGATGGTTGGAGAAATTCGTGATTTTGAAACGGCAGAGATCGCGATTCGAGCGGCGATGACCGGACACGTCGTGTTCTCGACCTTGCACACCAACGATGCCGTTGGCGGGATCACCCGGCTTTTGGACATGGGAATTGAGCCATTCCTGCTGGCAAGCGTTGTGCGTGCATTTTTAGCGCAACGGTTGGTTCGTACGATTTGTCCGCGGTGTGCGGAGCCAACCAGTTATCCGACTGAATACCTGCGTGAATTGGGGATCCCGTTGGATCCGCCACCCGTTCTGTATCGCGGCCGAGGCTGTGAGCATTGCCGACAGACTGGTTATCGGGGACGGACGGCGATTTACGAGATCTGTGTACTCTCGGAACCCTTGAGACGTTTGATTGTCAAAAAGGCCACGGGAACGGAGATGAAGATGAAGGCGGTGGACGGCGGGATGGGGACGCTGCGTACGGATGGTTGGCGTCGGGTGCTGAAGGGACAGACAACGATCGAGGAGGTTTTGCGGGTTACGCAGGCTGACGATCTGAGCGACGAGTAGCCGTGTGCTTTGTTGGGTTTGCAGTTCATCTAAGCGCTGGGGCTTGCGAGAAAGAACAGGCTCTTTGCGGTGAGTGATTCATTTTATGCAAGACATCCAAGGGTATCTCGCGGTCGCAGTAGCAGTTTTGATCGCGACTTTCATCGGTTTTTTATTCGGGCGAATTGTGCGAAGTCGTGACATCTCTGCGCATCGTAAAGACGCGGTTAAACGTTCTGGGGCTGTCATTCTGGGCGGGGTGTATGAAAAGGTTCTGCCATTTTTGCCGGACTTTCCCTACTCGCCCAAAGACATGGTGTTCATTGGAAAAGGGTTTGATTACCTCGTCTTGGACGGGCTGTCGGAGGGCAGTCTTCGGAAGATCGTTTTTCTGGAAGTGAAATCGGGAACTTCCCGGCTGAATCCGAACGAAAAGATGGTTTGCGAAGTGGTGAGTACTCGGGCGGTCGAGTGGAAGGAGTATCGGTTTTAGGGGAAGGCATTTGGAGGAAAGGGATTTGGAGGAAAGGGATTTGGGGTCAAAGAAAGGGAGGGCGGTGTCGCTTGTTCTTTAGGTATGACAATCACCCCTCACAGTCGGTTTCTTGCTGCGGCATTTGTGCTGGCAGCTCCCATTAGTTGCTTATTTGCCCAGACCAGCGTCACTCCCGCCAAGGATGGCAAGGTTGCCACTACCTTCCCCGCGATTGCTCCCCGGGTTGATTTGAAAGACGGCGACTCCTTCGTTTTCTTGGGAGACTCGATCACCCATCAGTGTCTTTACACACAGTATGTGGAAGACTTCGTGTACACGCGCTTTCCGCAAAAGCGAATTCACTTTCACAATTCGGGCGTTGGCGGTGACGTGGCTGGAAACGCGCTGGATCGTTTTGATGAAGACGTGGCGGCCTATCGTCCAAATTACGTGACGATTCTCCTAGGGATGAATGACGGGCGTTATCGCCCGTATGATCAGGCAATTTTTGATACGTACCAGACAGGGATGGCCACGTTGCTAGAGAAAATTGACGGTCTCGGAGCGCGGGCGATTCCGATGACGCCAACCATGCATGATGCGCGTGCAGCACGGATGAGCCCTCGGGCTGCCGAGCCCAGAGACACCTACTACAACGGGGTATTGTCGCTTTACGGATCTTGGTTGCGCGAAGTGGCCCAGCAACGGGGTCTCGGATTTGTCGATATGTACGGTCCGTTAAATCAAATGACGCTGGAGCAGCGTCGCACGGATCCAGCATGGACGATGATTAAGGATGCGGTTCATCCTGGGCCAGCGGGGCAATTGGTGATGGCGGCAGCATTGATATCGGATGTTTTTGTGAAGACTCAGGTGGGCGGGGTGACGCTTCAGCAAAAAGACGGAAAGTGGAGTGCCCTAGCCAATAATGGGAAGGTCGCAAGTGTCGAAGGAGGTCTCGATTCCATCACGTTTACGATGACCACGAATTCGCTTCCGTGGGTGGTTCCAGCGGATGCGGATGAAGGATTCAAGCTGACCTCATCAGGACACCGACTGAGTAATGAAAAGATCACCGCACGCAATCTTCCTGCAGGTAAATACGAGGTGAGAATCGACGGGAAGCCGATTGGTCAGTGGACGGAAGGGCAGTTGGCGTTTGGGGTGGAGATTGAGCAGAACAAGGAGACGCCGCAGTATCAGCAGGCCCTTCAGGTGGCTGAACTCAATCAGCGCCGAAATGTTGAGGCTTATCACAAAGTTCGCGATGAGTATGGGCAGCTCAAGGGCCGGCGTCGCAAGGTTTCAGAAGTGGAAGGTAAACCGGAGGCTGAAAAGGTGAGGGCCGAATTTGACGCTTGGCGTGCGGGAATGCCTGATCGTGTGAAGGCTCTTTTGGCGCAGGCCAAACAAATCGAGGACGAGATTTACAAAGTCAACCAGCCCAAGGCCCACCAATACGAGATCCTCCCAGTGAAGACGAACTGAGGGAGTGGTTCCAAATTCGGCAAAGAGTGAAGCCTGGCAAAGATGCCGAGAGCGTGGCTCAGTGGCCTTGAAGGCGTGCTTGGAGAGTCGATTGCAGTTTTGCGCGAACGGTGTCGTCCGCGAGGCGCTCGAGCACTTCGTTCAGGAAGCCAAATGTGATCAGTCCGTAGGCGTCTTTTTTGCAGATGCCGCGCGCCTGCATGTAGAATAACTCCTCCGGATTGATCTCGCCCGTGGTGGCCCCATGAGAACACCGGACCTGATCCGCTAAAATCTCGAGTCCCGGCATCGAATTGGCCTCGGCCTCATCGCTGAGCACGAGATTGCGCACCTTTTGGTACGCATCGGTGTGATGGGCTTGTTGGCCGACGCGGATGAGTCCTGAAAAGATGGTCTTGGCCGTGTCGTACAGGGCGTTCTTGTAAAGAAGGTCGCTGCCTGTGTGCGGCGCTTGATGGTCTTGGAGGGTGCGCTGATCGAATTCCTGCTCGCCGTCTGAAACGGTGATCGCCAGCATGTCGCTGCGCCCGCCTTGACCGTTTAAGTGGCTGACGCTTTCGGAGCGCGAGAACCGTCCTCCCAAGTGCATAGCTAGGGAGGTTGCGGATCCGCCTTCAGCAACTTGTGTAGTATTGGAATGCAGCGAGGTGACTTCTCTGCCCCATTGCTGGACAGCGAGGTATCGGACGGTGGAATTTTTTGAGACCCAGAGATCATTGACGCCGCAGCCGAGGCCGCGCGAGTTGTCGGCGGATTGGAACCAGTCGAGGAAAGTGACTGCGCTATTTTCTTCAGCGATGATGAGGGTGTGCGGAAAAACGGCTTGAGAAGCGCCTGCGAGCCAATGGAAGGTTTGTAGAGGGGCTTCTATGCGGATTCCTTTTGGGACGTAGACGAAGGTTCCATTCCGAATCGAGGACCGGTGGAGGGCGCTAAATTTTTCCGCTCCTAAAACCCCTTCCTCGCGCATGAAGTGATCTTTGACAAGGTCCGCGTGGCGATCGAGCGCTTCGGCTAGTGGTAAAACGAGGACGCCCTTTGGAAGAGCTGCCGGGGTTTTTATGGAAACGAGACAATCGTTCGCAAATACCAACGAGGCTACCGAATCTTCGACGCCGATGCTGCGTTCGGCCAGTTCCTGGGCCGCGTCTTTGGAGAGCGGGCGAGCGGGTGCAAAATCTTGGAGATCGAGCGCCTTGAGGTTCGTGAATCGCCAGAATTCATCCCGACGGGTTGGCGAGGGGAGGGATTCGTATCGGCGCGCTGCGGCGTGCTGTTGATCGCGAAACCAAGCGGGAAGGAGGCTGGATTCTGGGGATGGCTCGAAAGGAAGGAGAGCGTTGCTCATGAAAGAAGCAAAAGGTCTGGAGAAGTTTGAATAGATGAACAGGGGCGGCTTTAGGGCGGAGTGGCTACCTAGCCGACGGATCCTTCCATTTCGAGGTCGATGAGCCGTTTGAGTTCGACGGAGTACTCCATAGGAAACTCACGAACGAGGTCGTTGACGAATCCGTTCACACTCAAGCTCATGGCTTGGGCTTCGCTCAAACCGCGCTGTTGCATGTAGAAGATCTGTTCTGCACTGACCTGACTGACAGACGCTTCGTGTTGCACCGAGTTTCCGGAACCGCGGACAGTGATGGCGGGATAAGTATCGGTGCGGCTGTTTGAGTTGATCAGCAAGGCGTCGCATTCCGTGTTGTTTTTGCAACCCTTCAGGTGTTTTGGGATGTGAACGAGACCGCGATAGGTCGCGCGCCCTTTCCCAATGGAGATCGACTTCGAAATGATGTTGGAAGTGGTTTCGTCTGCGGCGTGGATCATTTTAGCGCCGGTATCCTGGTGTTGACCGTTATTGGCGAGCGCGATGGAGAGGACTTCTCCACGTGCTTTGCGTCCCTTCAAAACGACGCCTGGATACTTCATGGTGAGGCGTGAACCGATGTTGCAGTCGATCCATTTCACTTCTGCTTCCTCGTGGGCGATGGCCCGCTTGGTGACGAGATTGAACACGTTGGCGCTCCAGTTTTGGACGGTCACGTATTGAATCTTCGCGCCTTTCATGGCGACCAGTTCGACGACTGCGGAGTGGAGCGTCGCGGTTTCAAATTTTGGCGCGGTGCAACCTTCCATGTACATCACCTCAGATCCTTCATCCGCGATGATGAGCGTGCGCTCGAATTGGCCGAAGTTCTCCGCGTTGATGCGAAAGTAAGCTTGGAGAGGGTGTTTGAGTTTTACGCCGGGAGGGACGTAGATGAAGGAGCCTCCTGAGAAGACGGCTGAGTTGAGCGCGCTAAATTTATTATCCCCGGTTGGGATTACTTTTCCGAACCATTTACGGAAAATCTCGGGGTGTTCCTTCAATCCTTCGGTGGATCCGACGAAAATCACGCCCTGATCTCCAAGCGCCTTCTTCATGTTTGAGTAGACGGCTTCGGAGTCGAACTGAGCTTCTACTCCGGCGAGGAACTTGCGTTCTTGTTCGGGGATTCCAAGACGTTCGAAGGTGCGTTTGACATCATCGGGAACTTCCTCCCATGAGCGCGTCGGGTGCTGCGCATTGGAAAGGTAGTAGCGAATTTTCTCGAAGATAATATTGTTGAGATCCTCACTCGCCCAGTTTGTCGGCATGGGTTTGGAGAGGAAAACGTCGAGGGCTTTATGGCGAAACTCGCGGATCCAATCGGGCTCGCTTTTGACGTTTGCGATGTAGTCGATGGTTGCGTGGTTGAGGCCGACGCCGGCGTCGAATGCGTGGGATTCGGGATAGTGGAAATCGCCCCGCGTACGGTCGATATCGAGCTGGCTAATGACTTCGGAGGACATAGTGCGAAAAGTTGGGAAAAAAAATGTCGATCAATTCGAACTAGGCGAGAGCGGGTTCGGCCATCTCTTCACGGATCCAATCGTATCCCTTGGATTCGAGTTCGAGGGCTAGCTCTGGCCCGCCGCTGTGGACGATTTTTCCACCAACCAATACATGGACGTAGTCTGGAGTAATGTAATCCAAAAGACGTTGGTAGTGCGTGATGACAAGTGCGCCGAAGTCTGGGCTGCGCAGCGCATTGACCCCAGCGGAAACAATCTTCAAAGCATCAATGTCCAAACCGGAATCCGTTTCGTCCAGGATGGCGTACGTGGGCTTGAGCATGGCCATCTGGAGAACTTCGTTGCGCTTCTTTTCGCCGCCCGAGAACCCGTCGTTGACCGAACGGGAGGTGAAATTGCGGGGAATCTCAAGCCGATCCATTTGTTCGTACAGGTCGGCGTAATATTCGGTAGCCTCGAGTTCTTCTCCCTCTGCAAGACGTGCGGAGAGAGCGGCGCGAATGAAGTTGGCGTTGCTGACGCCTGGAATTTCCATTGGGTATTGAAAGGCGAGGAACAGTCCGGCGCGCGAGCGGGCATCGGGTTCCATTCCGAGAATGCTTTTCCCATCCATGAGAATATCGCCGGCGGTGACCTCGTAGTCTGGATGGCCTGCGATGACCTTGGAGAGGGTGCTTTTGCCGGAGCCATTTGGACCCATGACTGCATGAATGCGCCCCTTTTCTATTTCAAGGTTCAGACCGTTGAGGATGGTTTGGCCTCCGACGACTCGGGCGTGCAGGTTTTTGATGATGAGACTCATGGGTGCTTGGGTGAAAAAAGGGTGTCGTTGTTTTAAAGGCGAGGGACTAGACAGCGTCCGGTGGGGTGGAGCTTTGACTTTCCGGGCTACCGCAGCGTGCGCAGAGGCCTTGAAAGGAAACTTGTTGGTGGGCGATCCGGACTCCTTGAGGGAGTTGCCAGATTTGCTCGGGAAGCATGGGGGTGTGGAGCAGCAGATCGGTGACCGAGCCGCAATGGGTGCAAAACAAGTGGGCGTGCTCTTGGAGGTTTGCGCAAAAACGCGAAGGTTCGCGCTCGTGGTTGACGGCTCGAATGACGCCCGACTCTGTGAGGGCTTCGAGGCAATTGTAGACGGTGGCGAGCGAGATCGAGGGCATTTTGGCCTTCACTCGCATGAAAACGTCCACGGCACTCGGGTGATCCGAGGTTTCCATCAGGGCCTCGAAGACGGCCTTACGTTGTTCGGTTTGACGGAGCGCTTTTTTTGGCGCGCCGGCTTCTGGAAGAGAGAGTTCAACGGGAGGGAGCATCACGATCACGCTCGCACTACCGACGCTCCTTATCAAGAATTGTTCTAATTAAGCGGGTTTTCTTTTGGGAAAGCCAACCTAGGATAAAATCGATTTCACCACTTTTCCCTCCACGTCGGTGAGGCGAAAATCTCGGCCTTGATAACGGAAAGTCAGGCGTTCGTGGTGAATGCCAAGGAGATGGAGGAGGGTGGCGTTGAGGTCGTGGACATGCACGGGATGCTCCGTGATATTATAGCAGAAGTCATCCGTGGCCCCGTAAGTCACCCCAGGTTTCACACCCGCCCCAGCCAGAAGCACCGTAAAGCAGCGCGGATGATGGTCGCGTCCGTAGTTGTCCGCAGTCAGAGCTCCTTGGGAGTAGATGGTGCGCCCAAATTCGCCGCCCCAAACAATTAAGGTGTCGTCCAGAAGGCCTCGTTGCTTGAGGTCGTTGATCAGGGCAGCCGTGGGCTGATCGGTGTCGGAGCATTGGCCGCGAGTTGCATTGGGCAGTCCACCGTGGTGATCCCAGCCCATGTGGAAGAGTTGCACGAAGCGGACATCGCGTTCTGCGAGGCGACGCGCCAGCAGGCAGTTTGCAGCGTAAGTGCCAGGTTTGCGCACGTCTGGACCGTATTTTTCCAAAACGCTCTCTGGTTCCTTGGAGAAGTCCGTCAGTTCTGGGACGCTGGCTTGCATTCGAAAGGCCATTTCGTATTG
>CANFNA010000021.1 GCA_947448395.1 Chthoniobacteraceae bacterium | reverse complement strand
GTTGAAAAGTTGGACTGACATGGGTTTGTATCAATATCGCGGGCGCCCCGTCAGAGGGTGGCGTCAGTCGGGAGGAGGATTGTGGCTACGGCGAACGCAGCAATGCCTTCGGCTCGCCCAATAAAGCCCATTCCCTCGTTCGTGGTGGCCTTGATACCAATACGCTTGGGAGGAAGGCCGACAGCCGAAGCAAGAATTTCGCGCATCCTGTCCAGATGAGGTCCGATTTTTGGTGCCTCAGCGATCAGGGAGGAGTCGAGATTGACAAGGCGGCCTCCGGCTTCTGCGAGAAGGTGCACGACGTGCTTGAGGAGTTCGACGGAGGAGATGCCGCGGTAGGCGGGATCGGTGTTTGGAAAATGATGGCCTATATCTTTTTCACCCATGGCTCCGAGGATGGCGTCGGCGATGGCGTGAATGAGAACATCGGCGTCGGAGTGGCCGTCTAATCCGAGTGGATGCGGTATGCTGACTCCACCCAGCACGAGAGGCCTTCCAGGGGCAAAGCGGTGCACGTCGTATCCGATACCCGTGAGTGTGATCATGGAGTTGAGGAGATGGCCGGGGCTTATTCGACTGAGAGGTCTAGGACGCCGTTGGACGCGCGCACGGCTATTTTTTGGGGTGCATCTGGACGGGCATTAGATTCAAACCGTCCTCCGGCGGCTTCGACGAGAAGCTGGCCTGCGGCGATATCCCAGAGGCTCACGGACTGTTCGATGTAAGCGTCTAGACGTCCGCAGGCCACGTAGGCGAGGTCGAGAGCCGCACTGCCCATGAGGCGGCATTTGCGGGCGCGGCGGACATACTTTTCAAGGAGGGCAGTGGCCGTAACGATGACGTCGGGAGATTTGGACATTCCCACGGACAAGACGCTGTCTGAGAGTTGTGAGCGTGAGCTGACACGGATGGGGCTTCCATTGAGCTTGGGGATGCCGCCTCGTTCGACTTCCCAGAGTTCATTGCGCATCGGGTCGTAGATGACTCCGAGTTGGATCTCTTCGCCTTTTCGGAGCGCTATGGAGATGCAAAAGTGGGGGATGCCGTAAAAGAAATTTACGGTTCCATCGATGGGGTCGACGATCCATTGCCAGGGGCTCTCCTGATTTCCAGCGATTCCCTCTTCGCCCAGAATGGCATGGTCTGGGAAGGCCTTGAGCAGAATACCAGTGATTAAGTCCTGAGACTGTATGTCCAGCTCGAGCTTGATGTCGTGAGAGTAAACAGCGTTCACCTCGAGATGTTTTCCAAAGTGGCTTCGGATGAGTTCGCCGGCGGCGTGAGCGGCAGAAATGGCAGTGGATAGAGCGTTGGACATGAGAAAATTTCGGAGAGATGGATGCGGGCGATTTTTGAATGCCGTCGGCAGTGGCAGCGTCGACAGCAGTGTTTGTTAATTTATTTAAGGGGAAAGAGCGGATTGTACGGCTGCTAAGATGTCAGGAATTTCAGCGAGACGTCCGGATCCCTCGTAGCCACAGGCAAGCTGGCCCTCGGCAGGTCCGATAAAGCGAGCGCCTCTACTTTGGAGGAGATGGACATTATTTTTGGTAGCTGGATGGAGCCACATGTTGCCGTTCATGGCCGGCGCGATGAGGATCGGGGCGCGGGTTGCGAGAGCGATTTCTGCCAAGGGATGGCCTGCCAGTCCGAGGGCTAGTTCTGCGATGAGGTTGGCGGTGGCTGGAGCGATCAAGAGAATGTTGGCGCGGTCGGCCAGATCAATGTGGACAGGTTTCCAATGAGCCTGTTCGGGGATGGAAGCGCGAACGACCTCGTTTCGGGAGAGAGTTTGAAGCGTGAGGGGCGTGATGAATCGTTCGGCGGCGGATGTCATCACAACGCGCACTTCGAGATCGAGTTTCACGAGTTGACTTGCGATTTCGGCGGCCTTGTAGGCGGCGATGGAACCGCTCACACCCAAAACGATCATTGGTCGATTCATGGAACGGAGGGGATTGGGACGAGACGGTTGGAGCGAAGGCGTTCAGCATCCATGATGCATCGAAATTGACGCAGGTCGTCCTCTGGGAGCGCGCTGATGATCAAATATGAATATTCGTTCCAGCATGCGAGTTCTGCCGAGGCATTGTGTAGTCGGAGGGACAGCTGGTCCTCTGTTTCGGTGCCGCGGGAGCGTAAACGCTTTTGAAGTACATCGAGACTGGGGGGAGCAAGAAAGACGTCGACGAGGGAACTGGCGATGATGGCGTCCCCGCATTGGCGTATGGAGCGGGCGCCTTGGACGTCCACATCGATGAGAATGTCCAAGCCTTCTTGGAGTTGTTCGACCACTTTGTCGCGCCGGGTCCCGTAGTAGTTTCCGTGGACTTCCGCCCACTCGAGGAGGTTGCCTTCTTTAATTTCGTTTTCGAAATCTGCGCGGGAAAGGAAGTGATAGTCGGTGCCATCAATCTCTCCGATACGGGGTGAACGGGTGGTGCAGGAGACGGAGTATTGGAAGTCGGCAAACGGGCGCAGACGGTTCAAGAGCGTGCTTTTTCCAGCGCCTGAAGGGGCTGAGAGAACGAAGAGCACGCCTTTGCGTCGGGTGTGAAAAGGGGTGGGTGAAGGGCTCACGGCTTTATTCGATATTTTGGATCTGCTCGCGAATTTTCTCCAACTCGACCTTGGATTCTACGACCCACTTTGAAACTGGGGCATCGTTGGATTTTGTCCCGAGTGTGTTGTATTCGCGGCCGATTTCTTGGGTGAGAAACTCAAGGGTGCGTCCGACAGGTTGCGGGCTGTGGAGCAGGTTTTCAAATTGCGAAAAATGGCTCTCAAGGCGGGTGAGTTCTTCGGAAATGTCGGAGCGATCGGCGAAGAGCATAACTTCGCGCATGAGTCGTTCTTCGTCGATGGGCAGATTGAGCCCGGCGGCCTCGATGCGCTCCAATAATTGGCGGCGGTACTGTGGGGCGAGTTCGGGAGCCCGTGACTTGATCGACTTGAACAGGTTCCGTAGTTGTTCGAGTCGGTTGTGAAGATCTTTGGCTAGGTTGGCTCCTTCGGTGGTGCGCATCCCGAGAAGCTTGGAAAGTGCGTTTTGTGTTGCGGACTCAATGCCGGGCCAAACTGCTTCTGGGTCGGCATCTTGAGAGGCTGCTTGAAGAACTCCTGGAGCGCGAAGGACCGCTTCGAGTGTGACGTCACCAGCCAGAAAAAGCTTTGTTTTGAGGCGGTGCATTGCGGCGGTATAGGCTGCGGCGAGTTCCTCATTGATGGCGGACTCGCCGATCGACTCGGCTGGGGCCTCGATGACGAGGGACATATTGAGGCGTCCTCGTGAGATTTTGGATTGGAGGAGTTCGCGAATCCGGCTCTCGAGGCACTGGAGCGAACGTGGCATGCTGATGGCAATGTCGCTCTGCTTCCGATTGACGGACTGCAGTTCAACGATGAAGCGGGTGCCCTCAAGGGAGGCTTCTCCCCGACCGTATCCGGTCATGCTTTGCATAAGAAAAAGAGAGGATGGAAACAGCAGGGCTCTATCGCAGGAGAATTTCAGCCGCTTGAGCCACGTCCTTGTCGCCACGGCCAGAGAGGTTAACGATCAGGATTTGGTCAGAACTCATGGTTTGGGCGGTTTTGATGACGTGTGCGATTGCGTGGGCGGATTCGAGTGCGGGGATAATGCCCTCGGTTCTGGAGAGCGCGAGAAAAGCGTCGAGAGCTTCCTCGTCTGTGGCGTAGGCGTAGTCGATTCGGCCTTGATCTCTGAGATAGGCGTGTTCTGGCCCAATGGCAGCGTAGTCGAGTCCTGCGGAGACGGAATGAGTGAGCTGAACCTGACCGTCTTCGTCGGTGAGGAGGTATGTTTTGGTTCCTTGGAGGACGCCGAGTTTCCCGCCTTCAAAACGGGCGGCGTGCTCACCTGGACGGATGCCATGGCCGCCGGCTTCGACTCCGACCATTCGAACTGAATCATCTTGGAGGAAGGGCCAGAAAAGGCCGATGGCGTTACTGCCGCCGCCGACGCAAGCAACGAGGAGATCGGGGAGGCGGCCTTCTTTTTCGAGGACTTGCCGTCGGGCTTCTTCTCCGATGACGCGGTGAAAATCTCGGACGATCATGGGATAGGGATGAGATCCGAGAGCGGATCCGAGGATATAATGCGTGGAGCGTACGTTGGTGACCCAGTCTCGCATGGCCTCATTAATGGCCTCTTTGAGCGTGGCTTGACCTGCAGTGACGGCGACGACTTTTGCACCAAGGAAACGCATTCTGGCGACATTGAGGGCTTGGCGTTCCATATCGACGGCCCCCATGTAGATGACGCATTCTAGTCCCGCTCGGGCGCAAACGGTGGCGGTGGCGACGCCATGCTGACCCGCGCCAGTCTCCGCGATGATTCTCTTTTTGCCCATGCGCTGTGCGAGGAGGATCTGTCCGAGGGCGTTGTTGATTTTGTGGGCGCCGGTGTGGAGGAGGTCTTCGCGTTTGAGATAGATTTTAGCGCCGCCCAGTTTTTGGGT
Organism: Chthoniobacteraceae bacterium; assembly: GCA_947448395.1. Lineage (GTDB taxonomy): Bacteria > Verrucomicrobiota > Verrucomicrobiia > Chthoniobacterales > Chthoniobacteraceae > Chth-196. The sequence continues at coordinate 24,253 of CANFNA010000021.1, read as the reverse complement.
GAGGCGTTGAGCGAGGTAAAGGGGCGTGGGGCGTCCTGCGAATTCTCGGAGTGTGTCTGAGAGTTCGGTTTGGAAGGTTTGGTCCGCGCGAGCTTTGGCATACTCTTCGGTGAGTGTGTTGAGAGCGTCCATCAGAGTCTCGGGAACGAACATGCCGCCGTACGGTCCGAAATGGCCTCGCTGGTCCGGAAGAGATTGAAGGTCGATCATGGGTGCAGGGTAGGAAGTTGGGAGAGGGTCTGCAAATCGCAAAGCCGGGGCGGGGCGTGTTCTTCAATTCCGTTGTGTGACGGGAGGGGTGTCCTACGGTAGAAGGGGCCATGGATTTTCAAGCACGCATCGATAACGACATTAAAGAGGCAATGAAGGCAAAGCAGGCGGACCGTCTTGGGGTTCTGCGGATGCTAAAGAGCGCTCTAAAGAATTTGGCCATCCAACAGGGGGGCGCGGAGGCGCGCTTGGATAATGCATCGGCGCAGGGTGTGGTTCGAAAAGAGATGAAGATGAGGCAGGATGCGCTTGAGGGGTTTGAAAAAGGGGGGCGTCCGGAATTGGCTGAGAAGGAGAAGCAGGAAATGCTGATTTTGGCGGAATATTTGCCTCAGCAACTGAGTGGGGAGGAGGTCGATGCACTCGTTGATGGGTGTATTTTGGAGACGGGTGCGACAGGCAAGGCCCAGATGGGGTTGGTGATGAAGTTGGCGGTGGAGCGGGCTCAGGGGCGTGCGGAAGGCCGCGAGTTGAGCGCTGCGATTGGACGCAAACTTTCTTAATTGGGAGGATTCATGCTCAGCGCTGTGATCGTGGCCGCAGGAAATTCGCGGCGGATGGGGTTCGACAAATTGGCTGCTTCTCTGGAGGGGCGGCCGGTTTTGTGGCACTCAGTGCGAGCATTCGCCTCTTTTGGTGCGGTTCAGGAGGTTGTGGTTGTTGCGCATCCGGAGCGTGTTTGTGAAACGGAGTCTCTGGCCAAGGATGCTGCGCGAGGAATCTGCGTAAGGATCGTTTCTGGGGGGGCGGAGAGGCATTTATCCGTTTGGGAGGGTTTGAAGACACTCAATGCCGGAGGTGATGGTGATGGGCAATTTGTGGCGATCCACGACGGTGCGAGGCCGCTGGTGACGCAGGAGGCTTTGGGGGGGTGTCTGGCGTTGGCTATTCAGGAGGGGGCTGCCTGCTGTGCAAGTCCCATTCCAGACACCGTGAAGAAGGTTGACGCGGCTCAGGTCGTGCAAGGGAGCGTTGATCGGGACGGTTTATGGGCGATGCAGACGCCCCAGATTTTCAGCCTGCCGTTGATTCGGAAGGCCTATAGGGCGTTGATGGATAGAGGGGAATCCGTTACGGATGAGGTATCTGCTGTGCAGGCAATTGGCGGGCGCGTGGCGCTGTATCGGAACGAGGAGTGGAATTTTAAGATTACGTTTCCGAGGGACATTGAAATGGCGTCGCAGGTTTTGAGATGGCGCGGTTTTGGAGAGGAGTCTGAAGGATGAATAAGAGTGAGGCGGAGGGTTACCGGACAACGCGTCTTTCGAATGGGGTACGAGTGGCGACCGCGACGATGCCTCACTTGAGGGGAGTTTGCGTCGGGATTTGGGCGGCCGTCGGCGGTCGGCATGAGAAGACTGAGGAATGCGGGATGGCGCATTTTCTGGAGCACCTCTTATTCAAGGGGACATCGCGGCATTCTGCTCGGGAGTTGACCTTAGCCGTCGAGGGGGTGGGCGGATATCTGAATGCTTACACAACCGAGGATCACACTTGTTATTACGCCAAAGCCGCGGCTCCTCATTTTGGGCGATTAACCGAGGTGCTTCTGGAGATGTACGGGGACTCTCAGTTTCCTTCGAACGAGGTTGAGAGGGAGCGGGAGGTGATTCGGGAGGAGATTCTCTCTTACCGGGACGTTCCGGCTCAATGGGCAGAGGAGTTACTCAGTGAAGCCCTTTGGCCGGCCCACCCGCTCGGGCGTCCGTTGACTGGGACGGTTGAATCGATTGGAAAATTTCGGCGCAACGAGCTTTTGAAGTTTCGGGATCGGCACTACGTGGGAAAAAATACAATTTTTACGGTGGCGGGGCCAGTTTCTCATGAGGAGGTGCTGGCGAGCGTGGCGGAGACTCTTAAGAGATTGTCGGAGGGTCGAGCTTCAGAGGTAAAACTGGCCTCAAAAAGGGTGAAGATGGGGATCCAGGTGGAGAAAGTTGAGAGTGAGCAGGGGCATCTTGCCATGGGTTTTCATGCGATGGGGCGACGGGATCCAAAGCGGTATGCGCTGCGGTTGCTTTCGGTGATTTTGGGGGAAAATATGAGTTCTCGGCTTTTTCAGTCCCTTCGGGAGCGTCATGGATTTTGTTATTCGGTGCAGAGTTCGACGGTGCTTCTGAAGGAGACGGGGGCGTTATCGATTTTTGCGGACTTGGATACAGAGAAACTGCCGAAGGCGCTTCAGATTATTCGATCTGAGCTGAGACGCTTGAGTGAGAAAGCGGTTTCCAAGGCAGAACTACGCCGTGCGAAGGATTTTACGATTGGGCAGACTCGGATCGCGCTAGATAGCGCGACACAGCAGATTTCATGGATGGGTGAATCGCTGATGGCCCACGGTCGTGTGGTGGCCCCTTTGGAGGTGGAGCTTGGGATTGAGTCGGTGACGGCGGAGGATGTTCGGGGGGTGGCAGGGGAGTGTTTCCAGCCGAATCGCATGGGGGTGGCGCTTGTGGGTCCACATTTTGATGTTGAGGGACTGAGGCGAGCGTTGGCGATGTAGGTGGTTTTTTTCGAGTTCTTTAGGAGGCTTGGAGTGGGGGGGGGAATGAGGGGATACCGTTTCTCTGGAATTGAGCGTTTGCAAAATTCGCGGCTGGGGTATCTTCACCGCCCTCTTTTTTATGAACGTCACTGTTGAATCTCTTCCAAACTGCCTTGCCACTCTCCGCGTGGAGGTGGGCTCCGATCGTATCACCCAAACCCGTGAGGAGCTTGTGACCCAATTCTCCAAGGAGGTGAAGGTGTCTGGTTTCCGTCCGGGCAAAGTGCCTCGTCCGCTTGTTGAAAAGCGCTTTCAGAAGGAAATTGCGGATGAATTGGAAACTCGGATGGTGAACAACACACTGGAGGATGCGATTCGGGAGAAAGGGCTGCGAGTGATTCAGGTGAACAATGTTGAGGATGTGAAGATTTCGGTTGGGGAGGGGCTTTCCTTTACTGCTACGGTTGTGACCGTGCCTGAGTTTGATTTGCCCGAATACAAGGGAATTTCGATCTCAGTGCCGTCTGTTGAGGTGGCGGAAGCTGACGTGGATAAGGCGCTGGAGAGTATGCGTGAGCGGATGGCTGATTTTGTGGACTTGAAGGAAGACCGTGGGGCTCAAATGGGAGATTTCTTGGTCGTTGATTACAAGGGAACGACTGGTGGAGTGGCCATTCACGAGGCGTTTCCGAAGTTTGGGCCTATTTTGTCGTCCAATGAGGGGTTCTGGGTTCGGATGACCGATGAGGCGTTCTTTCCTGGGTTCTGTTCTCATTTGGTGGGGGCAAAGGCCGGTGATAGCCGCTCATTCGAAGTAGAGGTGCCTGCGGATTTTCCGGTGGAGGGTTTTGGGGGCCAGAAGTTGCAGTACGCTGTGACGCTGAAAGAGATTAAAGTTCGCGTTTTGCCGGAGTTGAACGACGAATTTGCAGCCGGTTTTTTGAAGGATAAAACGTTGGCTGATTTGAGGAATTTGGTGCGTTCAGAACTCGAGGAGCGGAGGAAGAAGGAGGTGGAAGGGGTGAAGCGAGATAAGGTGATGGAAGTTTTGTTGGGGCAGGTGGAGTGTGAATTGCCTGAGGACATGGCTCGTGCGGAGTCCAACCGAGTGCTTTCTGAAGTGGTGCGTGAAAATCAGTCGCGGGGCGTGACGGAGGAAATGCTGAAGCAGAACGAGAAGGAGTTGGTGGCTTCGGCTTCTCAAACCGCTCGGAACCGTCTGAAGTCTTCATTTATTCTCAGCCGCATTGCGGGACAGGAAGGGATTCAGGCGACTCGTGAGGATCTTTTTGGTCGCATTGCCTCGATCGCTGAGGGTTCCGAAATGACTTTTGAAAAGGCCCTGAAGGAAGTCAGTAAGCGGCGGGTCATCCCTCAGATTCAGTCAGATATTCTAGCGGCCAAGGCCCTTGATTTCGTGGTCTCTGCGGCTACTGTGACCGTTACAGAAGGGGCTGCTTAAGCCGCTGAAGAGGGGTCTCAATCAAATGGAGGCCTTTTCTGAGAATGCTCCGTCCATCTGCTAGAATGGTTTTATAAAAACATGAATGCTTCTTTCGATCGCTCAGGTTTTCGGTCCGGTTCAGGTCCGCAATCCAGTTATTACGTGCCGGTGGTAGTGGAACAGACGGGGCGCGGAGAGCGCTCTTATGACATCTACTCCCGATTGCTGAAGGACCGGATTATCTTCCTGGGAACTGGGGTGGATGACGGTGTGGCCAATTCGGTCATCGCGCAGCTCCTCTTCCTCCAAATGGAGGATCCTAAGAAGGACATTCATATTTACATCAATTCTCCCGGCGGATCGGTGACTGCCGGGTTGGCGATTTACGACACGATGCAGTTCATGACCTGCGACGTGAACACCTATTGTATCGGAATGGCCGCGAGCATGGGGGCGGTTCTCCTTGCCGCTGGGACCAAGGGGAAGCGGTTCGCTCTTCCAAACTCTGATATCATGATCCATCAGGTTCGTGGTGGAGCGGAAGGGCCTGCGATGGATGTGGAGCGGACCATTGAGTTCATGTTCAAGCTGAACAAGCGCCTGATGGGGATTCTCGCGCACCACACGGGAAAAACTCCGGAGCAGGTCAAACAAGACTCGGACCGAGATTACTACATGACTGCTGAAGAGGCGAAAGCGTATGGATTGGTCGATGAGGTGGTGAAGAGTCGCCGAGAGATTCCTGGACCGCTTTCAAAGTCTGATTCAGCCCCTGCACGTTCGGAGGCCAAGCAGCCAAGTCCCGAGCCATCTCCCGAATAGCCCCGTTTTTAGACCCCTATTGGGGAAGTTAACAGAGTCAGTCCCTCCGATACGACGGCGCCGCTTGGACCTAATCCGACGAGCGTCTCTAGAATAGAGAAATTAGAAACTTCAAATACGATTTATGGCCCGCGCTTCCAATCTTACGATGTGCAGTTTTTGTGGTAAAAGCCACGCAGAGGTTCGGAAGCTGATTGCTGGGCCGGGTGTGTACATCTGCGATAGTTGCATTAATATTTGCAAAGGGATCTTGGATAAGGAGTTGAGCGATGAGAAGCGCAAGCAAACATCGGTCCTCCAAGTGCCAAAGCCTTCCGAGATTCGAAAGGCGCTGGATTTGCATGTGATTGGGCAAGACAGGGCGAAGAAGGTTCTCTCGGTGGCCGTGCATAATCACTACAAGAGAATTTTGCACAACGCGGGCGGGTTAGCAGGGGGCACGACGCCTCAGGTGGACGCTTTGGCGGATGTCGAAATAGATAAGAGCAACGTGTTGTTGCTGGGGCCAACGGGGTCTGGAAAAACGATGCTCGCAAGAACTTTGGCAAAGGTCCTAGACGTTCCGTTCTGCATAGCGGATGCGACAACGTTAACGGAGGCGGGATATGTCGGAGAAGATGTGGAGAACATCATTTTGAGACTTTTGCAGGCGGCAGAATACGATGTGAAGCGCGCCGAGATCGGGATCGTTTACATCGACGAAATCGACAAGATTGGACGGAAAACGGAAAATGTATCGATTACGCGGGATGTCAGTGGGGAAGGCGTGCAGCAGGCACTTCTAAAAATTTTGGAAGGGACGGTTTGCAATGTTCCGCCGCAGGGCGGCAGAAAACATCCGCACCAAGAATATATTCAGGTGAGCACGGATAAGATTTTGTTCATCTGTGGTGGTGCCTTCGTGGGACTGGATAAAATTATTGAGAAACGCCGCGGGAAAAATGTGCTGGGATTTGGAGCCGCGAAGTTGGCTGAGGCCAATGAAGGAGCTGATGCGCCATTGAGTGAAATGCTTCGGTACGCCGAACCTGAGGACATGCTTTCGTTTGGAATGATCCCTGAATTCATTGGACGTCTTCCCGTTTTTGCTGCGTTGGAGCCTCTGACCGAGGAAGAGTTGATGGCGATCTTGACGGATACGAAGAACGCTCTAGTGAAGCAGTATTCGAAGCTTCTTTCTTTGGAAGGTGTGACGTTGAACATCACCAAGGACGCTCTCCGAGCTTTGGCTGAGCAAGCTGTCAAGAAAGGGACTGGTGCGCGGGCACTGCGCTCCATGATGGAGCGGATCATGTTGGATGTCATGTACGACATTCCTAGCCGTGAAGACGTCTCCGAGGTGACCGTTAATAGGGCTGTTGTAGAGGGCAAACGGCAACCGACTATGCGTCGTAAGCAGGATAAGGACGCAGCTTAGTGTGGCGTATTCATAGGGGCATATTTGCCTTTGGTTTCGGGCGCTGACGTTTTTGGCACTCGATATCCTCTCAGGCTTTGTCTACGCAAACAGGATGACTTTAAGCGGCGTTCGGCGAATCCGACTCTTGGGTACCGGGTTTTTGTGCGGGGCGATTATTCTCGGGATTGGACTTAGTTTCGTGGATGCCGCACCGGATGCGGAGGCTGAGAAGGATTCTGGTGGGTACGCCAATCTTGGAGTTTTCGTGAAAGTCCTGCAATTGGTGCGTCAGGATTATGTTGAAGAAGCCAAGGTGGGATACCAATCCTTGGTGCGGTCGGCGATGAAGGGTATGCTTTCTAGTTTGGATCCGCATTCACAGTATCTGGATCCCGTTGATTTCAAAGCTGTTCAAGACGATACACAGAGCCGATTTAGCGGAGTTGGAATTGTTGTAACTCAGCGTGAAGGTCGATTGCTGGTGGTTTCGACGATGGAGGGAGGGCCGGCTCTTCGGGCGGGGGTTCTCGCAGGCGACCAAATCATGAAAATCGGCGACCGATTGACAGAGAAAATGTCGGTGAATGATGCGGCTGGGATTCTCAAGGGAGAAACTGGGGGGGCTGTGAAGATCACTTTGTATAGGCCATCTACGAAGGAAGTGAAGGAAGTGGATCTTGTTCGCGAGATGATTCACGTGGCGACGGTCCGGGACGCCAAGTTATTGCCCCCGATCTACGCGCCAGATGCCAAGATCGGTTATATTCGTATTTCGCAGTTTAATACTCCTACAGGGCAGGAGTTGGGTAAGGCTCTGGAGGAACTCGAGAAGCAGGGGATGCAGGCCTTCGTGCTCGATTTGCGTCACAATCCAGGCGGAGTGCTGAATGCTGCCGTGGATGTCGCAGCGCAGTTTTTGCCGCCTAATTCGCTAGTGGTTTCTACGGAGGGGCGGGTTGCATCACAAAATCAAAGCTACCGCACGCCTACCGATGTAAAGCCGAGGATGGCGCGTCCTATGGCGATCTTGATCAATAACGGAAGCGCCAGCGCCTCCGAGATCTTGGCGGGAGCTCTTAAGGACCTTCATCGGGCGATTCTGGTGGGAGAGACAACGTTTGGTAAGGGGTCGGTTCAAAGTGTGATTCCTTTGCCTGATGGTTCGGCAGTCCGAATGACGACGGCGAAGTATTATACGCCAAGTCGGCAGATTATTCATGAACACGGCATAGAGCCCACGATTCGTGTGGGTATGTCTGCGGAGCAAGAACGCTTGTTGTCGATGCAGCGGCGGTCTGAAGTGCTTGAGGAAAAGGAGCTCAAGGAATTGGAAGGCTTTCGAGATGGACAGTTGGAGCGTGCCGTTGATGCCCTGCGTGCGGTGGTTGTGTATTCCTCAAGGACGGATGCGTCTTCAGAAAAGGCGCCGGTAAGCAAATGAGTCCGAGTGGCGATGCTGAGGCGTGCCGGGTGATTTTAGCCCTAGAAACTTCGTGCGATGAAACCGCTATCGCGGTCATGGTTGGAACCGATTTGGTGGCTAGTGAGGTGGCCTCTCAAATAGCGATTCATGGGGCGTACGGGGGGGTGGTTCCAGAAGTTGCCTCGAGAAACCATCTAAAGGTGGTTCGTCCCCTTTTGCAGACTGCATTAACGAAGGCCAACATCTCCCTCGAGAATGTCGATGCTTTTGCGGCGACCAACGGTCCGGGTTTGGCGACTTCGTTGATGATTGGCGCCTCAGTGGCGAAAGGAATGGCGGTCGCGCTGGGTAAGGTGTTTCTTCCGATAAACCATCTGGAAGGTCATCTGCTTTCCCCTTTTCTATCCGTAAAAGGAGGGCCGTGCTCTTCGGTTGCGCTCGTCGTGAGCGGAGGACATACGCTGATTGTCAGGATTGAAGGTTTGGGACGATATCGGCTTTTAGGCAAGACGGTGGACGATGCTGCGGGGGAGGCTTTCGACAAGGTTGGGAAATTATTGGGATTACCCTATCCCGGAGGGCCTCATATTAACCGGCTGGCGTCTACGGGTGATGCTCGGAAGTGGAGTTTTCCCAGAAGCATGTTGGGCTCCGGTGACTTTCATTTTTCCTTCAGCGGACTCAAAACCGCAGTGCGGTATTTTTTGCAGAGGGAGGTGAATTTTTCGGTGGAAGACGTGTGCGCCTCTTTTCAGGAGGCCGTGATCGATGTTCTGGTGAAAAAGACCATGAAGGCGGTGCGGGCCGAAGGAGTCGATACGCTTGCGATCAGTGGCGGCGTGAGTTGCAATTCCAGGCTTCGAGAGTGTTTTTTTTCAGCCTGCGAGAAGGAGGGAATTAAGCTCCTTTTGGCTCCGCCAAGTCTTTGCACAGACAATGCCGGAATGATTGCCTATGTCGCTTCGCTTCGGTTGTCTGCCGGTGCCCCGTCGGCGCTGCAGAGCGAAATACAACCCAATCTCCGTTTGGACGACTTCACCTCAGTATTCACGAGCGAGCATCGAATCAGCTAGGGCGCGGAGGAGTTCACCTTTTTTGCCGAAGGTCTTGAGAGATGCTTGTGCTTTTGTGGTGAGGGTGTGCGCGATTTTTCGCGACCTCTGGAGTCCGAACAAGGCGGGGTAGGTCGCCTTCACTGCGGAGACATCTTTTCCTGCTGTTTTTCCCAGTTTTTCGGTGCTTTGCGTTACATCCAAAATATCATCGATGATCTGGAATGCGAGACCGAGGGACTGGCCGAATTCGGTTAAGGCATTGAGTTTTGCAGGAGACGCGTTGGCGCTCATGGCGCCGAGACGAATGGCGCTGGTGAGTAGGGCCGCCGTTTTTGCTTGGTGAATAAATTGTAGCTCTGAAGGGGTTGTTTTTTTTCCTTCACCCTCAATGTCCATGACTTGCCCCGCGATCAACCATCGGCTTCCAGCCGCCCGTGCGAGTTCGAGGATCTGTGCAGCATGCGGGTACCGAGAAGTTGATGGACCCTGAGCTAGAATTTCGAAGGCGATCGTATTGAGTGCGTCTCCCGCTAATACCGCGATCCCTTCTCCAAAAACCTTGTGATTGGTAGGTCTTCCCCTTCGAAGGTCGTCATCGTCCATGCAGGGTAAGTCATCATGGATGAGGGAATAAGTGTGAATGCATTCAACCGCGCAGCCCGCCCAAAGCGCGTCTTCTGAGCGTCCTCCACAGGCTTCTGCTGCTGCGAGAGTCAGGATTGGGCGCAGTCTTTTTCCACCAGCGAACACGCTGTATTGGATGGCTTTATGAATGGTTTTAGGTTTCGTTTTCTCAGAAGGCAGCAGTTTTTTGAGGGTCAGATCAATCTTGAGAGCGACTGCGTAGAGGTGGTTTTGGAGATCCATGGGTGACGCCGTTAAAAATGGGCTTATTCGCGGCGTCAGGGGAAGAGTAAATGGGCATTGTCAGCGAGGTGTAGCCGCGACATTTGGGGGGAGGCCCTCAAAAGAGAATTGGAAGAGGGCTTGCCAAAGCGGCGAAGCGTTTTTAGTTTGTTTACCTTCACAAGCCGAAGTGGCGGAATGGCAGACGCGCTAGACTCAAAATCTGGTATCCGTAAGGGTGTGTGGGTTCGAGTCCCACCTTCGGCACTTTTCCAGAAAACTTACGTTTTGGTGACTAATTGGACATCTGGATTTTACCGCTTTGGAGAGGGTTTGAGCTCAGTTTGACGGGGTAGAAAAATGGCGGAAGAGATGTATTTTTTGTATTTGGACGGCGTTCAACGTGGTCCTTACACGGTCTCTCAGATAGGCCACATGGTGAACTCAGGGATCGTACACCCTGACGCTTTGTTTTGGTGTGAGGGGTTGGATCAATGGCAGCCGGTCGCGCAGCTGATTACACCGAAAGAAGAGATTCAAAAGCGCCGAATTCGACTCAGCTTTGGGGTGATTCTTTATCTTGGTGTCGGCGTTTTGATTTTATTGTCTGTCTATCCATCTTTAAAGCAGGGTTGGCGAGAGCAGCATCAGGTTGAGAAAACGGCCCAAGGGGCGTACTGGAGGGCGCGCGGGGTGCTTAGAGAGCACTTGGGGTGGTTCAGTTCTGTGAGTTTTGCGGATTATCAATCACCAGACGTCAGATTCCACGGGGAGGGAGATGCCTTGGTGGATTTGCATCTTGAACGCGTGACGGCAGGGAAACCCGCGCACTGGAAAGTTCGGGTCCATTATGATGATCGTCTGAAAATGTGGGTTCCTGCCGAGAATGCCGAGATTCAGCCATAAATGCGGCTGTCCTATGAGGCTCGGAGGCAGGGTTCTATGGTGGATTTTGTAGGCGCCTCTTCCGAAGGGATTTCAGAGGCCGAAGGGATTTCAGAGGAATCAACTTCATCTCCCCAATTGTTCTGAGCATCGCTTGAACTCATCCAATCCCACCAGATTTCTTCATTCAGAAGGGGATTTCCCGGTTTAACAAAGTGTTTCAGGGTTCCTTTGCATTCCGGATTGGGACAGCTGAAGAATGGTTTTCCGAGGCGGGCCCAAATGCGAATTTCAAGCCCCGAAAAATCACAACTACAAAGAACGCATACTCGGCGGTCTTTTAACGATGCCCATGCTCTATTTTTGTCATGATCTTGTAGAAGTTTGAGACGGGAATTCAAAACGAGGGGAACTCGAATGTGCATTTTTGGAGGGGGTTTTGGGAGGATTCGGAGGGGATGGAAGTGTTCTCTTAGGAATCGATTTCTCTTCGATATACGGACGAAAAAAAAAGGGCGTCCCACACGATTGGGACGCCCTTTTTGATTTCATTTTGAGGTTATGCGGCATTCAAAAAGGAGACGCCTTCTCCTTTTAACTCTTTTAACTTTGCCGAAATCTTTCGAATTCCCAATTCCAACCGCGTTTTGATGGTACCCAGAGGAATGTTTGTATGCGAGGCGATCTCTCGCTGACTCATGCCCTTGAAGAAGGCGAGGTGAACGGCGGATTTTTGGGCCTCGGGCAGAGTATCGATGATCGATGAAAGAAGACGACGCAAATCGGCTGACTCAACGTTATCTTCGCCTCGCGTTTGAGTCCATGCGTCTGGTTGTTGTTCTGTTTCCTTCTGATACCGCTCTTCCACGCGACTGTATGCCTGTTCTCTGCGTAGACGATCGATTGCCCGGCGGCGTGCCAGAGTGATCATCCATCCAAGCGCCTTTCCCTTTTCTGCAGAATAGCGTGCGGCCAAACGCCAGATTTCGAGGAAGACTTCCTGAACCAAATCCTCGATGGATTGTTCATTATGTAGAACTCGCGCGATCACTGCGCGGAGCGTTAGTTGATGGCGCTTATAGAGTTCCGTTAGGGCCTCAGAGCACTCATGTCGGACCGCCGTCATGAGCATCTCGTCGGAGGCTTCCTGAAGCGAAGAGAGTAGTTTTGCGTGAGAGTCAAAAGTGTAAAGCATAGAGCAAGCGAGTAATAGACCGATTGCCTCTAGAGCAGAGGTGATGCCATCGATTGTTTACTCTGTAGATGGCTTTGTTTAGATTCGCAGTGTGTTCAGAAAGCAGACGTTAATGTATGGTTAATGGACTGCAGTGGGAATGTGTTGCGAATGGCAAACGCCTTCCGAATTAAAGCTGCATCAGCGAGGCGACGTTAGTCGTTCGCGGGAGGCGCTCTTTTACAACGGATGAATCAATTCGAGAGAATCTGTTGACGAACAGACCGCGTTTGTTACGGTGTACGTCCGCTTTTTCGGAATCCTGTGTGGCATTTCAATGTCTCGCGGTGTGTAACGCGACTGCGGGGGCTGCGCGAAAGCGAGAGAGGCCTGGGTAGCTCAGTTGGTAGAGCACGTCCTTGGTAAGGACGAGGTCGCCGGTTCAATCCCGGTCCCAGGCTCCACTTTCCTGTAGCGACCACTCTCATAACACTCAGAACAACAATTAATAACAACCACTGACCTGACCTATGGCCAAGGCGCAATTCGAACGCACGAAACCGCATGTCAACGTTGGCACTATCGGCCACGTGGACCACGGTAAAACGACCCTCACCGCTGCAATCACGACCATTCTTTCGAAGAAGGGTTTCGCAGAAGCAAAGAAGTATTCAGAAATTGACGCGGCTCCCGAAGAGCGTGAGCGCGGAATCACAATTAACACCGCTCACGTAGAGTATCAGACCGACAAGCGTCACTATGCTCACGTTGATTGCCCTGGGCATGCCGATTATGTGAAGAACATGATCACAGGTGCTGCTCAGATGGATGGTGCTATTCTGGTGGTAAGCGCTGCGGACGGTCCAATGCCTCAGACTCGTGAGCATATTCTCCTGGCTCGTCAGGTGGGCGTGCCGACGATTGTTGTTTTCATGAATAAGTGCGACATGGTGGACGATCCGGAATTGCTGGACCTCGTTGAGATGGAAGTGCGCGAGCTCCTTTCTTCTTACGACTTTCCTGGGGACTCCATTCCGATCGTGAAGGGTTCTGCGAAGGCTGCTCTCGAGTCGAATGATGCAGCTTCTCCAGCCGCCAAGTGCATTCTCGACCTCATGGATGCTGTGGATGAGTTTATTCCATTGCCTGAGCGTCCGGTGGATCAGCCTTTTCTCATGCCCGTTGAAGATGTGTTCAACATTGAAGGTCGTGGAACGGTTGCAACGGGGCGCGTCGAGCGCGGGATTCTCAAGAAGATGGAGGAAATCGAAATCGTTGGTCTTCGTGACACGATTAAGACAACCGTGACCGACATTGAAATGTTCCGCAAACTTCTCGACGAGGCGCGTGCCGGCGACAACGTGGGTGTGTTGCTGCGTGGCGTAAAGAAGGACGACGTAGAGCGTGGGCAGGTTTTGGCCAAGCCAGGCTCAGTGAAGGCACACCGGAAGTTTAAGGCTGAGGTGTACGTTCTCTCAAAAGAAGAGGGAGGTCGTCACAAGGCGTTTTTCAATAACTACCGTCCTCAGTTTTATTTCCGTACCACGGATGTGACGGGCTCTGTATCCCTCCCTGATGGGGTGGAAATGGTGATGCCGGGAGATAATGTAGCTCTTCAGATTGAGTTGATTACGCCGATTGCCATGGAGAAAACCATGCGGTTCGCTATTCGTGAAGGTGGCAAGACGGTTGGCGCTGGCCGTGTATCAGACATCATCGTTGAGTAGTTTCATCTCCGAGCGAGTCTTTCGGCTGTGATCAGTCGAATGTAGGTTTTAAATTCCCCCGGTCTCAAAAGCCGGGGGAATTTTCGCCCTTCAAAGGGGTGGCCTTAATCGCAAAAAGTTTTCTAATTTATTAACTCAATACGGCAGTAGCTCAATTGGTAGAGCAGCGGTCTCCAAAACCGCTTGTTGGGGGTTCAAGTCCCTCCTGCCGTGCTCCCTCAGAATCTATCCCTTTCCTCGAATGCTAGCCAAGACCCGCACATTTTTTTCCGACGTTAAATCGGAGCTTTTGAAGTGTTCTTGGCCGTGGGAACCCAAAGAAACAGGCTTAAAGAAGTATCGCGAATTGATTGATTCGACCACCATCGTGGTAGTCGCAATGCTTCTTTTGAGCGGCTTTGTATCGCTTTGGGATCTTGTAATGATGACTCTCGTCGGATCCCTCACCAAGTAAGCCATGACTGAAGAACAGAAGCGCTCCCAGTGGTTTGTAGTTCATGTCCTTTCTGGGCAAGAACAGAAGGTTTGTGAAAATCTCAATAAACGTATCAAGACAGAAGAGATGTCGGATTTTGTTTATGAAGTAGTGCTTCCAACGGAACGTGTTTCAGAGGTGAAGCGCGGCAAAAAAACGGAGACCACGCGCAAGTTTTTTCCTGGCTATTTGATCGTCAATATGTGGCTTTTTGATGATCAGAAGCAGTTGGTGGACCGTACTTGGTATTTTATCAAAGACACTCCTGGCGTCATTGGATTTGCCGGAACAAAAGACCGCCCAATTCCGATGCGCGATTCCGAGGTTCAGGCTCTTCTATCGCAAGTTCGTGAAAGGGAGGAGCAGGTCATCCCCAAAATTTCTTTCTCCATTGGAGAGACTGTGAAAGTTTCTGATGGTCCCTTTGAGAATCAAAGCGGGGTCGTTGAAGAGATTGATCCAGAGCGCGGTAAGTTGAGGGTTTCTGTCAGTATTTTTGGACGCTCAACACTCGTGGATTTGGAGTACTGGCAAGTTGAGCGCGCTTAAGCGCTTGCTAAAAAAAAAGCGCTCGTAATCATTTAAATCAAAAAAGTCATGGCTAAAGAAATCGTCGCAACCATCAAACTCCAGATTCCTGCTGGAGCCGCTAATCCCGCACCTCCTGTAGGGCCCGCTCTTGGTCAAAACGGGGTGAACATTATGGCGTTCTGTAAGGAATTTAACGCTACCACACAGAAGCAGTCCGGCGACATTCTTCCGGTGGTGATCACTGTTTATAAAGACAAGAGTTTTACTTTTATCACAAAACAGCCTCCTTCCTCTATTTTGATCAAGAAGGCTCTCAATATTGCGTCTGGGTCGAAGGAGCCAAATAAGACCAAGGTTGGGAAGCTTTCGAAGAAACAAATTTCGGAGATAGCCCAGCGTAAAATGAAGGATTTAAATGCTCGGAACGAGGCCGCTGCTATCAAGATCATTGCAGGAACGGCTCGCCAGATGGGTGTGGAAGTTGAGGCATAGTGGGTGGTAGCTGTTTGTAGTTTCGCCGACTCATCTCGTGGCGTTCGCGAGATGAGTCGGTTTCTTTTTTAGAGGGTGAAGTTGATGTTGTTTCATGATCAGCCAGCCCACTTAATGATTCTTCACCTGACCCTTTTGCATTGATGAAAACTCTCTTCCTCACCAACGAGTATCCGCCGACGATCTATGGTGGTGCTGGCGTGCATGTGGATTATCTCTCGCGTGAGCTCGCGAAGTTGATGGAAGTTGAGGTTCGCTGTTTTGGTGCGGACAAGAGGGAATCTCGACTGGCTTCGCAGCATTTGGTTGCGACGGGCTTTGGGGCTAGTACTGCCGAATATGGTGCTCCCAAGCACTTGCAGGGAGTATTTAGCGCTCTGCAACGGTGTTTGGACTGGAACTCGACTGGGATTGATGCGGACGTTGTCCATTTGCACACTTGGTACACCCATCTGGGTGGAATTCTTGCCAAACTAAATTATGGGATCCCTTTGGTTTTGACGGTCCATTCCCTAGAGCCTTTGAGACCATGGAAAAGAGAGCAGATTCAGGGTGGATATGACTTTAGTTGTTGGGTTGAGCGGACGGCGATTGAGATGGCTGACGGGGTCGTTGCAGTATCTGAGGATACGAAGGCTGATATCTTGCGACTTTTCAGTGTGCCCGAAAGCAAGATTCACGTGATCCATAACGGAATCGATTTGGATGAGTTTCAAAAAGGGGGCGGGCTGGATGTGCTTGAAAAGTATGGAATAGATTCCAGGAAGCCCTTCGTTCTTTTTGTCGGCAGGATTACTCGACAAAAGGGCATTATTCATCTCGCCAATGCGATCCGACACATGTCTCGTGATTTTCAAGTGGTCCTGTGTGCCGGTGCCCCAGATACTCCAGAAATAGCGCTAGAGATGAAGAGGTCTGTGGATGCGGCCCAAGCACTGCATGGAAGCGTCGTTTGGGTGGAAAAGATGGTTCCAAAGCAAGATCTGATTAAGTTATACTCGCTTGCTGAGGCTTTCTGCTGTCCGTCTGTTTATGAACCGTTCGGGATTATAAACTTAGAAGCGATGGCTTGTCAGACTCCTGTCGTGGCAAGCGCCGTCGGTGGAATCAAAGAAGTGGTGGTAGACGGGGATACGGGCTTTTTAGTCCCTCTAAGCCTAAAGGGAGGGACTTTTGAGCCTCTTGATGCGGATGCTTTTGAGCGGAATCTCGCCGGTAAGGTAAATCAAATTATGGCAGACGACGCTCTTCGCTCGCGCATGGCTACGAGTGGGCGGAAGAGGGTAGAGGATCACTTTTCTTGGGCAGCTATCGCGGCAAGAACGCGTGCAATGTACGAGCAGCTTATCTCGGAGCATCAGAAAGCCAAGTAACCTGCTTTTTGGGTAAATTATTGAAGAGGGATTTATGTTCGTTGATCACATTCGGATTCAGGCTAAGGCTGGGAGAGGTGGAAATGGTTGTGTATCGTTCCGCCGGGAGGCTTTTGTTCCCAAGGGGGGGCCGGATGGCGGGGATGCGGGACGCGGGGGGTCAATTGTCTTAAGAGCAGATGTCCACACGGACAATCTGACCCCTTATTTTTACGAGCCTATTCTCCGTGCGAAGAATGGAGAGCACGGTCTTGGCAAACAGTGCTCGGGAAAATCGGCAGAGGACAAGGTTTACCTCGTTCCAGTTGGCACCCTTGTTTTTCGCATGCCAGAGGACGTTATTAAGGATGGGCTGGAGCCCTCGGTTCAGTATGGTTCAGATTCGCAGTTTATTAATCTTGAGAGATCTCCGGAGGATCCAGAGAAGCAAAGACAAGTGATTAATCCGGAGGAGTTAGAGTTAGTGGTTGATTTGAAGGAGGCAGGCCAAGAGTACGAGCTCTGCAAGGGGGGCAAGGGGGGCATAGGAAATGTCCACTTCAAGAGCTCTAAAAACCGTGTGCCGACCCAATTTACGTACGGTGAGGAGGGCGAGGAGGGGGTGTTCTTTTTGGAACTGAGAAAGATCGCCGATGTGGGATTGGTGGGTTACCCCAATGCGGGAAAATCAACTTTGCTGACGAGGGTTTCCGCGGCTCGTCCGAAGGTTGCATCTTATCCGTTTACGACGCTAACGCCGCACATTGGTGTCGTGGAAATGCCTGGTTTTCAAAGATATACGGTTGCTGATATTCCGGGCTTAATCGAAGGCGCTCATCAAAACGTGGGCCTTGGACACGAGTTTTTAAGACATATCGTTCGGTGCAAGCTTTTGGCGTTTGTAGTTGACGCTGCGGGCAGCGAAGGGCGAGATCCGATCTCTGACTTGCAAAGTCTTCGTAGAGAGTTGGATCTTTATGATTCTACGCTTTCCTCACGACCTTGGGTGATTCTGGCAAATAAGGTTGATCTTCCCGAGGCACAGGAGTGGCTGCCTGTGATCAGAAGCCGGTTTGATAAGATTGAGGTGCTTCCTTTAAGCGCAGCCTCGAACTTGGGTGTGGATTTGGTCAAGGAGCGTTGCGCTAACTTGGTGGCGGGGATTTAGGGTTGTAAAAGGTCCTGCCGCGAACGGTTTTCCGGCTATTAAAAAGCTCAGGATGAAAAGTTTAATGGCATTTCTTGGTTGCTTGTGAAAAATTTCACAAAGTGCTTGCGGGTCTCCTATCTGTCAGTTTTCATCACCAACTCGTGTTCTCGCCCCTCCAAAGGGTGTGTTCGAAAAAAATCTGAACCGCTGATCTCATGATCTCCCTCAAAAATAGAACCGGCAATGGTTTTGCTGGCATAGCCTTTTTAGCAGCTTCTCAGATGGCTGTTTTGACGGCGGCGGCAAATGATGCAGTTCACGTCGAACACGGTTTGAGCCCGAGCGCTCCTGTCGTGTTTAAACTCGGACCCGTGCCAGTGACTAATTCGATGCTGGTGATGTGGGTGGTGGCTCTCGGAATTATCCTGTTCTCCCGATTGGCTACTAAAAATCTGAAGCAGGTTCCCGAGGGGTTGCAAAACTTTGCAGAGTGGATAGTCGAGTCTTTGAGGAACTTTCTAGAGAGCATTATAGGACGGGATTTAACAAAAAAGACATTTTGGTTTTTTGCGTCTGTATTTGTTTTTATTTTGTCTCTGAATTGGTTTGGTCTAATTCCTGGTGTTGGAACTATCGGCTGGGGTACTCCAGATGAGCATGGAAGTTTGCATCACATTTCGCTGCCTCTGCTAAGAGGAGCAAATGCAGATCTAAATTTAACTTTGGCGATCTCGGTTGTGTTTTTTGTTTCATGGGTAGTGTGGGCGCTGCAGGCAAACGGGGTGGGTGGTTTTTTTAAGCACATTTTTGGAGCAAGAGGGGACTCCAAAGGAATTCTCAAACTGCTTTTGGTTATCGTGTTTTTTGCCGTTGGGCTGCTCGAGGTTGTGTCTATTATGTTCCGTCCAGTTTCGTTATCGTTCCGCTTGTACGGAAATATTTTCGCGGGTGAGAATATGCTGGAGGCAATGGCGAGTTTGGTGCCGATGTTGTCGGGTGTAATCCCCATACCATTTTATTTTATGGAGTTAATCGTCGGTTTTGCTCAAGCGTTTGTTTTTACGCTACTGACTGCCGTATTTACACTCCTGATATGCGATCATGGTGACGTTCCCGGTGAGTCTCACCATTAAGTTCCGATCAATAAATTTCTGCTGCCGGACCGTGGCAAGACTGCGGGGGTAGTTGAACAACCAACAAACAGACAAAACCATGAATATTACATCTCTAGCAGATATCACAGGGAATCTTCATATTGGCCTTGCTGCAATCGGATCCGCGATCGCAGTTGGGTTGATCGGCCTTAAGGCCTCTGAGGCGGTCGGACGTAACCCAGGTGCAGCGACGGCTATCCTGATTCAGGCTATTTTGAGTTCAGCGCTTGCGGAAGGTATTGTTTTCTTTGCCATCTTCTTGGGGAAGGGGCAGTAGTCGCCCTTGTAAAATGGGACGCGCGGGAGGCCTCTCGCTGGCTTCCCCGCGCGATTGACTAAATTGTTTTAAAGTATGTTCGCTCCTCTTATTCTTGCATCATCGGGTGGCGGTCTAATGGATACCGCAAATTCTGTTGGAGAAACCTTCGGAATAAATTTCTGGGGCTTCGCCGCGCAGGCGTTTTCGTTCTCTATCGTTTGTGCCGTTCTATATAGGTATGCTTACCATCCGATTCTTAAGGTTTTGGAAGATAGACGCATGATGGTTGAGCGCAGTTTTAAAGAGGCGGCTGATGTGAAGGTGCATGTTGCAGATGCCGAGCGCAGGGCCAGTGAGATTGTAAGTCAAGCCAGTTCGGGCGCGCACAAATTGGTGGAGGAGGCAAAGTTGGCTGCTCAGGAGTTCCAAGATAGGCAACTCCGTGAGGCGAAGGCTGAGGCCGAGGCTATTGTCGCGAAAGCTCGCGAGGAGGCGAAGAGGGATTATGATCGGATGCTAGGAGAGCTTCGTAACGAGTTGGCGCGCTTGGTTGTCGATACGACTGCGAAGGTTGTTGGTCGGGTCCTAACTGAGGATGATCAGAGGAGTCTTTCTGAGGCGGCAACGCGCGAAATAGCTGCGTAGTTTTCCGAATTCAATTGCATGAAGTTAAGTAACGAAGCAAGAAGGGGCGCGCGCTCCCTTTACCGTGTGAGTTTCACCGATGGGCGCTTGGACTCTTCGAAGGTGAAGGAAGTGGTGACGGGTATTCGAAATCGCAGGCCGGCTGGGTCTGCGCAGATCCTTAATGAATACCATCGGTTAGTTCGTTTGGAGGTGGAGCGACGTACTGCGGTTGTCGAGAGTCCTGTGTCATTGCCTCATTCGGAAGAGCGGGAAATTGAAGCAATCGTCAAAGAGCGCTTAGGTAATGATGTTCGAGCTGAGTTTTTAATTAACACGGATCTGATTGCAGGCGTTCGCATCAGAATCGGAAGTCATGTGTATGAGTCCAGTATTCGTGAGCGTCTTTCTAGGCTGCGCTGGGACTTGTCTCACTGATTTGTCGTGTAAGCCGTTCCTAAAAAAATTTAACAAACTATTCTCTAAAACTTTCCTTTTTTCATGAGTACTATTCTTCAAGAAATTGTTTCAGCTATCGCGGGTCTCAAGACCGACACTGCGCGTTCCAATGTGGGCATCGTGAGGCAGGTTGGGGATGGTGTTGCTCGAATTGAAGGGTTGAGTGAGGTCATGCTAAACGAGATGATCGAGTTTCCGGGAGGTCTGTTCGGGATCGCGTTAAATCTCGAGGAAACAGAGGTCGGGGCGGTTTTGCTCGGTGAGGACCGTGGAGTTAAGGAAGGAATGGAAGTCAAGACAACGGGGCGATTGCTATCAGTGCCCGTCGGAAAATCTCTGCTCGGCCGTGTAGTGAACACTCTCGGTGAGCCGATTGATGGTAAAGGGCCGATTCATGCTGCTGCCCACTATCCCGTGGAGAAAATAGCGCCAGGGATTATTAAAAGAAAATCGGTGAGCCAGCCTATGTCGACTGGGATCATGGCAATTGATTCGATGATTCCGATTGGCCGTGGTCAGAGAGAATTGATTATTGGAGATCGAGCGACGGGCAAGACGACGATTGCAGTAGACACGATCATTAATAACGCTCGGATCAATAAGCAAAATGAAGGGAAGGCGGGTTTCCGCCCAATTTATTCGATCTACGTGGGAATTGGGCAGAAGAATGCGAACATAGCGCGTACTGTGGCTGTTTTGGAGGAGGCAGGGGCGATGGCCTATACCATTGTTCTTTCGGCGCCTGCATCTGACACCGCTTCAAACCAGTACCTAGCACCGTTCGCCGGTTGCTCAATGGGTGAGTGGTTCATGGACAATGGAATGGACGCAGTCATAGTATTTGATGACCTGTCTAAGCATGCAGTTGCATACCGTCAGGTATCTCTCTTGCTGAAACGACCTTCCGGCCGCGAAGCGTATCCTGGAGACGTTTTCTACCTGCATTCTCGCTTGCTTGAGCGAAGCGCGCGTTTGAATGAAACAAATGGCAATGGTTCGCTGACAGCGCTTCCAATCATCGAGACCCAAGCAGGTGACGTTTCTGCGTATATTCCGACGAACGTGATTTCTATTACTGACGGGCAGATTTATCTTGAAACAGACTTATTTTACCAGGGGGTTAGGCCGGCTGTATCGGTTGGTTTGTCGGTTAGTCGCGTGGGCTCTGCCGCTCAAATCAAGGCCCAAAAGCAGGTGGCCGGTAAGATCAAAGGTGACCTCGCTCAGTTTCGGGAACTGGCGGCGTTCGCTCAGTTTGGTTCAGACCTAGATGCTAAGACAAAATCTCAGTTGGATAGGGGACAGAGAATTGTGGAGTTGTTTAAGCAAACTCAGTACAAGCCCCTTCCAGTGGAGATGCAGGTGGCCGTACTCTGGGCGATGCAGAATGGATACTTTGATGATGTTTCCGTGGCTTCTGTAAAGGACTTTCAAAGCAAGCTCCAAGACTACTTCGCAACCCGCAAAGATGTAATCCTTAGTGCAATTCGCGAAAAGGGAGCCATCGATGATGGGATTACGGCTGATCTAAAATCAGCCCTCTCGGAATTTAAGCAAGGCTATCAAGCCTAATTACAATGGCTGCGAATACTCGCGACATACGCCGACGGATTAAGTCCGTGAAGAATACGGCGCAGATCACCAAGGCGATGCAAATGGTGGCCGCCTCTAAAATGCGCAAGGCTCAGCAAATCGCAATAGCGACTCGTCCGTATGCGCAGGAGCTGGCGCGGATGATGCTGCCGTTCATCGAGAACTTGGGAGACGAGGAGCGTGCACCTCATCCTTTGTTGGATAACCGTGAAGTGAGTCGAGAATTGGTATTACTGATTTCGACTGACAAGGGTTTGTGCGGAGCGCTCAATACGAATCTGCTTCGTGAACTTTCGCAGTTTGATCCTTCCAAAACAGACTTTGTTTGTGTTGGAAAGAAGGGGGGGCAGTTTTTAGTTAGGACCAAGAGGACTGTACTTGCGGAGTTTGAGCTTAAAGACAATTTTACTTATTTCGACGCACAGGCAGTCTCAAAGTTTTGTTTGGAGCAGTACATGAGCGGCAAGGTAGATCGTATAACGGTGCTGTATACAGATTTTGTAAATACTCTGCAGCAAGTTCCGCGAACTCGCTCGGTCGCCCCTGTTCACTCGTTTGAGATAGGTAATGTGGACCTTGCCAAATCGGACGAACCAGAGGCGCCACCGACTTACGAGGGGATCGCCGAGTACATCTTGGAGCCGAATCGCCATGATCTTTTAGATCATTTGCTTCCGCATTTTGTCTTTTTCAAGATTTACCACCTCGTTCTTGAAAGCCGCGCGTCTGAACACTCCGCGCGAATGGTGGCTATGAAAAATGCTACCGACAATGCCAAGCAGCTTATTAAAGATCTTACATTGGAGTACAACAAGATCCGTCAGGCTGGAATCACTACCGAAATTCTCGAAATTGCGACCGCTCAGATGGTCCTTTCTTAACTTTTAACGTCTATTCTAACTGTTATGTCTCAAGCACCCTCACCCGCAACTGCTGCAAATATCGGCTCTATCGCTCAAGTGATCGGACCTGTTGTCGACGTAGACTTCAGTGTCTCTGGAGTAATGCCAGCGCTTTTGGAGGCTCTAGAAATTTCCTTTGATGTTAATGGTCAGAACACAAAGTTAGTTCTTGAGGTGCAGCAGCACCTCGGTAGTTCCTGGGTTCGCGCCATTGCCATGAGTTCTACTGAGGGATTGAAGAGAGGTCTCCCTGTTACGGCATCCGGAGCTCCTATCAGTGTTCCGGTTGGTAGAGGTATTCTTGGGCGTATTTTCAATGTGACAG
Source organism: Chthoniobacteraceae bacterium (assembly GCA_947448395.1). Classification (GTDB taxonomy): domain Bacteria; phylum Verrucomicrobiota; class Verrucomicrobiia; order Chthoniobacterales; family Chthoniobacteraceae; genus Chth-196. The sequence goes on along the minus strand of CANFNA010000021.1, from coordinate 1,407 downwards.
GGGATCCAACGGATGAGCGAGGTCCTGTTCCTCATCAGAAGCGCTATCCTATCCACCGTCCAGCGCCTCCTTTGGTTGATCAAGACACCAAGGCGAACATTCTTGAGACAGGGATCAAGGTGATTGATTTGATTTGTCCGTTTACGAAGGGTGGAAAAGTGGGGGCTTTCGGTGGGGCCGGCGTTGGTAAGACCGTGGTTATCATGGAGCTTATCAATAACATTGCGAAGGGACACGGCGGTTTTTCTGTTTTTGCTGGTGTGGGCGAGCGTACGCGTGAGGGGAACGATCTTTACCATGAGATGGCTGACTCAAAGGTTATTCGGGTTGATAAGCTTGAGGAGTCTAAGGTGGCATTGGTCTACGGTCAGATGAATGAACCTCCGGGGGCGCGTATGCGCGTGGCGCTGTCTGCTTTGTCCATGGCAGAGTACTTCCGTGACGAGGAGAATCAGGATGTGTTGTTGTTCATCGACAATATTTTCCGCTTCTCGCAGGCAGGATCTGAGGTGTCAGCGCTTTTAGGACGTACACCATCTGCCGTGGGTTATCAGCCGACTTTGGCTGCTGAAATGGGCCAGTTGCAGGAACGGATTACTTCTACGAAGAACGGATCGGTGACATCGTTTCAGGCGGTTTATGTCCCTGCTGATGACCTTACCGATCCTGCGCCCGCGAACACCTTTGCGCATTTGGATTCAACCATCGTGTTGGAGCGTTCGATTGCAGAACTCGGTATTTATCCGGCTGTTGATCCATTGTCGTCGACCTCGAAGGCCCTTGCTCCCGATATCGTAGGCCATGAGCACTATGCCGTTGCTCGTGGTGTGCAAAGAGTGCTGCAGCGTTACAAGGATCTGCAGGATATTATTGCAATTCTTGGGATGGACGAACTATCACCTGAAGACAAGTTGACTGTTTTCCGTGCTCGCAAGATTCAACGTTTTCTTTCGCAGCCTTTCCACGTGGCTGAGGTATTCACTGGAACTCCTGGGCAGTATGTATCCATTGCGGAGACCATTCGTGGATTTAAAGAGATTCTGGATGGAAAGCATGATGACGTTCCAGAGGGTAATTTTTATATGAAGGGCGGCATCGATATGGTGCGGGCGTAATCTATAATTTATTGAGCCTTCGGATGTATTTTAGGGCTCTTTAGTGTATTGGAGGAATCTGGGCAGCAAACGCAGTCTCAAAGATGGCTACTCTCAAACTTGAAATTATTACTCCGGAGGCCGTCGTCTACAGTGAAGATGTAGAGATGGTTCTCATTCCCGCGGAGCTTGGAGAAATGGGAGTTTATCCCATGCATGTCCCAGTGATGACGCGGATTAACCCTGGCGAACTGGTTGTGACGCGTGGATCTGAGAAGATTCACCTCGCAGTGGGGGAGGGGTTTGCTGAGAT
>CANFNA010000020.1 GCA_947448395.1 Chthoniobacteraceae bacterium | reverse complement strand
CGCTTGTTCCGCCTCGACCCGAAGGGCGTGTCTGCCGAGCGAATCCTGGCCGCTGGAGGTGACTTCCATATCACCCGCGGAGTTTGGTCTTACATCGAGGACGAATCCTTCATCAAGAGCGTCCGGGCCAAGGGCTGGGAATTTCAGGGTAGCCTATGCATGACCTTGACCGATCCCGCCCTCGCTCTGCGTGACCGCGAAGGCAAACCCATCGGGACCGATGGGCAAAGCGACAAGCCACCCTTCCGCGCCGACAACGCGAACCCTGAATACCGCCGTCGTTATCTCGAACGGGCGAACCGGTTGGTGGACTTGGGTGTCACCAGCCTCCAGCGCGATGACCCAGACGAGGGCTTTTTTGACTGGGGCAAGAAGGGCCGCCGTGACGCCATCCCCGACGCCGATTTGTTGGAGTTCCACCGCTGGGCACGCACCGAGATCGAAAAGCACGCGGGCCGTAAACTGACCTTCAGTACGAACTGCCACAGCGATCCGCCCTTCATGCAGGTGTTCGACTACCGCATGACCGAGGTGCGTTTCCGATCCATGGATGGGACGAAGGAAGTTATCAGCCCACGCCGCATCCGCGAGATCGGCCTCGCCGCGCGCAAGGAAAAGAAACTCTTCGTGCTCACCGGCCAAGAAGATATGCCAGCCGAGGATTACCGTTGGATTTGGGCGACAAGCTATGCCACGGGCAATCTCTACATCGTGCCCTGGGACCAGTTTCAGAACGTCACGCTCGATCCCGTCACGCGCCAGCCGTTGATCTCGCACCCGCCTCGCATTTTCATGGAGCCCGAGAAGTTCGCGGACCTAACCGGCTTCGTTCGAGCGAATTCGGATATCCTTGATGGCTACGAAGAGGCCGCCGTCGGCGGCTACGATTTGCAGGACACGCGATTCGGCGAAGATCAGCCTTTGCGCATCGAAAGCGGCAGCGGCAAGCTCAGCGCTTTCCTCCGAGCCAAACCCAGCGATGCCAATGCACCCGTGGTCATTCACCTCGTCGAACGGGGACAGGGCGCGCCGGTCACGCTCCGGGTGCCCACGGCGAGATTCTTCGGACAGAATGCGGTCCAAGTAAAGCTGCGCGAGCCGGTTCCCTATGACGCCGCGCTGCATGCAAAGGCCGAGAGGAATAAAAGCTACTGCAGCCTCCTTCGCGAGACGACCCTCAACACGACTACCGAAGGGGCGTGGACGCTTATATCAGTCCCCGCGCCGACACCGTGGACAATCCTAGTGGTAGAGAAGCTGCCTTGAACCGCAGGGTGGTGAGAGAAGTGAGCTCCCCAATTAAAACCTGTTTTAGGAATCCCCTCATGTAGGAGACGAAATTCCTAAACAATCGCCTCTTCGTTTTCATTCTTTGGATGCCTTTGTTTCCGATTTTACAGGACGAAATCGTCTTTTTTCGTGCGAAAACCTCCTTCGTTTTGTTGTTCCCAGTCTAAGGACCTGTGCACGCGACGCGAGGAAGATGCCTCGCCGTTGGCAACCCACGCCCACCCAAACTAGGAACGCCATTCGTTTAAAAAGAGCCTTTATTTTGAAAGTTTTTCGCAGTGCTTTCAAGCGGACCGCCACCAACCAACCGTGGTCTGAGTATCGCTACGGATCTACAGCCCTCGGCGTCGGTTGAAACCAAATGTTGCGAAATCGCATCGGATTACCGTGGTCTTGGAGACCCACTGTTCCTGCCTTCTGACGGCCATCAAATTCTACCGCATCCTGAACTAACACTCCATTGTGCCAGAGGCTGATCCGCTGACGACGGATCACTTTACCGTCCTTCTCTTGAGCGCGCTCAATGAAAATGTCGTAGGCCTGCCATTCCCCCGGTTTTCGTGAGGCGTTCACTAGCGGCGGATATTGGCCGTAGAGAGCCCCTGCTTGGCCATCCGGATAAGTATCGTTCTCCCAAGAATCCAACACCTGTACCTCCGGGTACCCACCGATAAAAACCCCGCTGTTGCCACGACCTTGTCCATTACCCTTAACCTCCCGCGGCGTCGCCCATTCAAGATGCAGATGCCCATCCCCGTCCAATGCTTCTCGGGTCAGAATCGTGCCCGACCCGGGCACTACCTGAAAAAATCCTCCGTCCTCTGCAACCACCTTCCAGCCGGCAACGTCAGACTGCGCTGCGCCATCATGTTTCCCGCTGCGCCAGAGATCGAGATGGGTCCCGTCAAAGAGCATAAGCGCGCCCACTGGAGCCTCCACCTTGGCTCCATCGTATTGCGATTCCACAACCTCTGGACGCGGACGCTCCATGCTATGGACTGGCCATTGTCCCCCCGGAGCTAAGCGAGCCTCGCTCTTGATTGGTTGTGCCGCCGTCTGGGCCGACGCACTCCCCGAAACTTGGGCGCTGATCAGAAGCCAAAACAATATTTTGGTGCACGCAAAGGGACCCTGACGAGAGCAGATCAGAAATTGGAAAATTTTCATCTAAGATGAGGCGGTTGAGATAGAGCAGCTTTCAGCATCAACCAGAGAAACGGCCTTTTACAGCATCGAAGTCAAAAACGATTCCAATGCCGTAGGCTGCCTGCCCGTTGGGGTCTCTGGAGAATCCACGACGGACTATCTACAATTTCGATCGCTTGCGCTACTCTCACTTTCTCTTTGAATCCATGGATAAACAGGCCCTCTATCGACAATTACTTCAGGAAATAGGTGGCCGCATCGAAAGACTCGAGCGTAGTGCAAAAGACGCTCATGCCGAAGCCACCCATGAGCAGAATAAGGCGGAGAATAAGTATGATACCCGCGGGCTCGAAGCCTCCTATCTCGCGGAAGGACAGACGCTCCAAGCAGCCGAACTGGAGCAGAACTTCCTTCAATTACAGGCTCTCCAAATCCGAATGTTTGAGTCTGATGAAATCGTTCAGTTGGGGGCGCTCATCGAATTAGGCGGTTCCTCGGAGAAGGTCTGGTACTTCATCGCACCGTGCGCCGGAGGCACTGAATTGAAAAGCGACAATCAAACGGTGCTGGTTTTAACTCCTCATTCTCCCCTCGGAGCGCTGCTGATTGGAAAAAGAAAGGGCGATAAAATCACACTCCAAATTCGTCGTGAAAAAACCCACTACCTCCTCACTGCTATCCAGTAGCGACACCGTCGAGGCTACAACTCGAGCTCCATTACTTTTGCTCTGCACCCATTCGTGGACGATCAGCAGAACCCTTGGTGCAGTGATGCACGCCCTCATTTTGTGGGGTTTCCAAGGTATTGCCGCCGAGTCTAAACCGATCGCTGAATCACTCGCTCAAGACGGATCTCCGAAATCCCTTAAGCTTGAACCGTTCTATCGCGTAATCGATATCCACGGTAAAGAGCATCTGTCGACAGAGCCCAACTCTAAAGAAGAACGCTCGGCGCGTTTGGCGTCCGCCGAGTTATTTTGCGCGGTGCGCTCAGAGAGATGGCCAACGGGCCTTGTGCCACTTTTTCAGATCAAACACGGGAATCAGCATGGGCTGAGTCGACTGCCCATCTCAGGTGAAGACAACTCGTGCGTGCCGCTATTCTTCGCACTTCCAAACGAAAACGAGATTGAAGCCGTCAAACTAGCCGGCCATTGGGATTTTCGTGCCACTCGGGATAGCACCACCTCACTAACCGCTCTCGAAGTCACATTTGCAAACGGGGAAGTCAGTGCGCGATTTGATCAGAATACGGATTACGGGTTTGCGAATTTCTCCCGGGGCACCTTCAAAGACGATGAGCTCCAAATAACGGTTCAATATATTTCAGACGTCTACCTTTTGACTGGAAAGTGCTCGAGCGGGCTTCTGAAGGGCCAGTGGAAACAGAGAGGGACTTTGGACCACGGAATTTGGGAAGCCTCGCGTTCACCTCAAGCCACAGTTTCGTACTCAGGCACCGTGAGTCTTTTTGAGTGGACACGCGCCTCAGATGGCGCGCTTCGATATGCCAGTCAGCAAGAAAGCCTCCCAGCCGAGTGGAACAAAAGCGCCAAACCTCTCTGCCGTGTCTGGAAGGCGCGCGATGTGCTCCAAAACTAATCCTGATGAAAGGGGCTCCGTTGAGCGCTTTCATTTCCTCTTCGTCTCAATCACGGGAACCATGATGCGGGACGGGTGTTCTTCATCGCAATAAATGCGGTTGGTCTGTTTCAGCCTTGCTCCTGTATCCGTCCACGGCTCTGCAGTCCCTGGATTTAAATCAAATCTGGGGTAGTTGCTTGACGTGACCATCACCCGGACTCGGTGTCCTTGGTTAAAGATGATGCTCGTCGACCAACAATCCACCGTGACCTCCTCGATGTTTCCGGGAATCAGGGGCTGCGGGTTCTCACTGGAATACCTGTAGCGAAGACGCTGCATGCCCTCAGCAATGAGAATGGAACGTCCATCGGGATAGACATCACAGATGCGCACCGAGAGATCGGTGTCTTTTGCATCGGAAGAAATGAACACTTTTGCTAGAAGTCGTCCGGTGACTTCGACGGGTTTATCGAGCACTTCACCCGTGAAGACAAGACTGTCAGCGCGTTGCTCGACCTTCCTCTGGTCCATTGGCCCTCGGGTGATTGCAAGGTTGTTGCCGCCGATGGTCGGACAAGGGTCAGCCGGATCAAAGGTGTATTCGAGAGGGCGCCGACCGGTTAGAGGCCGTAGCATCGAAAGTCCGCGCTCGGCGGTGAAAAAGACTGGAATCTCTTTGGCTGGGATGGGCCAATCACTGGCGTAGCGCCATTCGTTTCCTGGCGCACCAGCGGACGCAAGGTCGCCCATGACATAATAGGCAACAGCGGGCTCTCGTTCGACGCCATTGTCTTCGTTTTTGGCGTAATGCGCGAACCATCGCCCGTGCTGGTAGTTTTTTGGAACTTTGTCGGCGTTTGGGAAGGTGAGCTCCCCCGCTGGCATTTTACCGATTGAATGCGTCCACGGGCCCATCACGAGCTTCTGCTTTCCACGCGCGCCCTCGGCCCCTCGATGTTGGCGACCAACAAATTGATCAATCGTCCCTTGGGCAAACATGTCAAACCAGCCGCCCACATGAATAGCTGGAACATTCATATGCTCAAATCTGGTGGACGTATCGACCTGCTTCCAAACTTCATCATAACTGGGATGGGCAAGCGTCATTGCCAGAGCCTTGGGATCAAACTTGTTTGTGGTTAGCCAGTTCTCCACATCCATTTTTCTGAAGCCATTCCCAGTGTACGAGATGTCCTTATACATGTTGGTGTAGGCAACACTCACGTACTGCGCCTTGAGGCCGATGGGCGCGGCTCCGGCGAGAAGGTTTTGAGTAATCCCACCAGCCGATCCGCCAATCGTAAGAACGGTTCCATCGCACCACGGCTGTTTCCTCATCCACTCAATCGTATCCACCCCATCTTGGTGCTCGCCCCAGCCACATGCCAAGAACGGGAGGTTCTCACCCTCTGAATCAAAGCGGCCCCGCATATCCTGCACAACGCACGCGTAGCACTCCTTTGTGAAGCCCTCGGCACTCTCATTGTACTTGGTCCGATGATACGGAGTCCTCGAGAAAATCACGGGAAATGGTCCGGAACCGGAGGGAAGGTAAATATCCGTAGCGAGCTTGACTCCATCGCGCATGACGAGCCTCTGCGTTGTCTTCGATTGCGGCTGAGATTGCCTTTCAACCACACTATTCCAGCTATCTAAAGCCACGAACGTTTCCGCCCCAGCAGCCTCGGCGAACAAACGCTGGACTTCAGTTTTCCAAGCCTGGCCGTGCCTCTTTTTTACCTGCTCGAGGGCCGCTGTTTGCTCTTCAGACGTAAGCTGCCCGTTGTGATCTCCGTCGGCTTCAGCGAAAAGTCGCTTTAATTTCTCGCCACTAAAGTCTTTGGCAGAGGCGTGGCAAGCGGACAGCCCAACGCATACTGCAAATGTGGCTAGGATGCGTTTCATTTTGTTTTTAAGGGGCTCATAAAGAAGGCCCATCGATGAGCTGGACCGTGAATCAACTACGGAAAGGAATCACCTTTTGATGGGTGTTCTATTTTCCATCTTATTCTTGTTATTAGCGGATGGATGGGCGCGCTGGATCCGACGGGAGGTCGAGGACTTGGATCTGATTGATTGTGCGAAAATGCGTGTGGTCGTCGAATTGCCAAACAACTTTTTTGTCCGGCGTGACCTCCATAAATTGCGGCTGCTCTCCAAGGTGTCCGTGTCCGAGATACACGCAAAACACGGTGTTCCCATTGGGAAGTCGGTGTGCGCCTGCCATCAAACGAAGCGGGAGCCCGGGAAGATCATTCTCCTTCAATTCCCAGACCGTTTTGCCGTCGAGGCCAACTTCGACCACATTGTGACCATCGCCACAGGTGATCAGAATATTTCCATTGGGAAGAGGCAGTGCTTCGTGAGGATCGCCGTTGACCAAAATCTCGCGAACCGTTCTCCCCTCACCGGTCACTTCAATCACTTTCCCTTCGCCCTTACACGCGACGAGATAATTCCCAGAAGGCAATTTTCGCGTCCCTCGAAATTGATTGTGTGCGTTGGTAACGGAGGTAGGGAGCGGGACTTCTTTTGTAATGTGTCCATTGCGGTCCACTTCGACGATGCGTTTGGTTCCGCCCTCGACGACCAAGACCATCCCATTAGCGAGCGGTTGGCATGCGTGACATTCAACGTCTTGGGGAGCCTTGTATTCCCATGTGATCTGGTGATCGCGGGTCATTTCCACAGCACCGCCGACATGGCAAAACAGGATGTTCCCATTCGGAAGCTGCCAGCAGTCTTGAGGCGATTTTGCTAACGTCTGCCACTCAACTTCTCCATCTGCACTGACGATGCAGACCTTTCCTGCTGCATAGTCAGTACAAAGAAATCGTTTCGCGCCCGCTCGGCTTTCCATGGCGCCTTCCGATACGCGCCCAACGCTATTGAGCGCTTTCACGCGATAGACTGGATTGCTGAGGCCCTCAGTCGTATCGATGAACCACATTTGCGGTACGGGCCCTTGCTTGGTTTCGGGTGTGTCGCCATAGGACATGACTTGAAACAGCGGCCGGCCCTTAGAGGTGGGCGTCGCGTGCGGAAGACGGGCAATTTCGGATCCGTCCCTTTCGATGATAAAGCCCGCAAGTCCGCTTTCAAAGTCTGCTTCCGCTTGCCAAGTCAATGCGCGGCCTTCGGGCGTTTGCGTGACAAGAAGGCCATAGGGGCGCGGCGGCGGCGTGGTGTCGCTAACGGCTCCAGTTTTGACGTATTCACTCCATGCGTTTGCAAAGGCTTCATTAGGGAGCCAATTCACGCACTCACCCTCTGGAGCCTGTTTGACGAATGTGTCACCCAGCAGCGGCGAAAAAAAAGCCTTCCTGAAGTCCACAGGACGAAGCTTTTGGTCTTTAGCGTTCTTCGCTGGCAGTCGTTGAGAGAGGCAAACATCGAAGAATGGAATAGCGAGATAGCGAGAGTCCCCGCATTCGTGAGATGTGTTTGGATCAGGAGCGAACAATGCTGGTGCCCCTGCAGTGCGGTAGGCTTTGAACATGTTTAAAGTTCCTTCCCACGCTCCATGAAAACGTTTGTCTCCGTTCTCTTTCATCCCAGGATTCAAGGCCATCGGGATGCCATACGCTTCCTTGGGGATAATGGGTTTTGGGAGTTCCTCTTTTTCCCATGCGCCAAATGCCGTGCCGGATCGGAACCAAATGGCGACGATTCTCTCAGGATGCAGCGTCTGCATGATGCTGGCCCAATAGCCTCCGCCACTGTGACCCCAAAGACACCAAGGAACCTCTGCCAATTCTGGGTGCTTGGATTGAGTCGCAAAATCCTGGAGTGCTTTCAGGAACGTTTTATCCGAGCCATTCCGAGGATCATACCAGAGTTTGCAGTTGTCTTTCTCGTTTTGCTGGTAAGAGGGCCCGAGAAGCGCGCAGTCCCACTTTTTGGCAAGCGCTTGCCAGTGCAGGTCGTCCGCAGCAGTCGCACCGGAGCGGCAGGCGCCCTCGCCGCAACCATGTTGGTGGACGATCACACCGCGAATCTTACCCACGGTGTCGGGAAGCCAGAGTCGATAGGAAACGCCCACGGCAAGTTCTCCTGGAACCGTCGAGGGCGGGTAATCAACTTGGTAGAGTGAGGCTTCGCTGACTAGCGGGATGCAAAGGGCCACCGCTAGGGTTAGAAGGGGGATGCTTTTCTTCTCCATACTGTGATTGAAAAATAAACCAAAGAAAGGTCGAGTGATTCCGCTTTGATGAAGGGAATGGGCGCGTCCACGCGAGCACCCTCCGACGGTTGATGATTATTGGGCGCAGAATTCCTATTCAGTGCGGGTTCAGAAATCGCGGCTGTAGCCCGCGAGCCAGCCGCCATCAACGGGGATGATAGCGCCGTTGAGGTATGAACTTTCAGGGGCGGCTAGGAAGAGCACGGTATGGGCAATTTCCTCGGGTTGGCCCGGGCGGCCCAGAGGGACGTGAGATAACATCGCCTGAACACGATCGTTAAACTTGCCGTTCTCGGCGTAGAAAAGCTGCTTGGTTCCCTCACTTAGAATGGAGCCGGGGGCGATACAGTTGGTGAGGATGCCCTGCGAGCCTAGTTCGATCGCCATGGTGCGGGTGAGGTTCACGACCCCAGCCTTGGCCGCGGTAAATGCGCACTGGAGCCTTGCAGGGACGAGCCCCATGACGGATGAGATGTTAATGATGCGGCCGGATTGGCGCTGGAGCATATGGCGCGAGGCTGCCTTGCTCACGAGGAAGAGTCCGGTGAGGTCCACTCGAAGGATACGGTCCCATTCCTCGGAGGGGAACGAGTCGATATTCACGCGGTGGACCATCGTATTGATACCGGCATTGTTTACAAGAATGTCGATCCGGCCGTGTTCGGCGATGATCTGTGCGATAGCGGATTCAATCTCGCTTTCATTGGTAACATCCATGCGCAGGGCCATGGCACCAGGAGTGGCTGCTGCAAGGTCACGGACCCCCTCGAAGTTAATATCGGCATAGACGACTTTGGCGCCGTTTTCCGCGAGAGCGGCACAGATGGCCTTGCCGATGGCACCAGCTGCACCGGTTACAAGGGCTACTTGGTCTTGGAGATGGACTTTCATGAGAGGAGAGATCAGACGAGGCCGATAAGCGGGTGTTCAATGAGATGGCGGAGGGTTTGCAAGAAGCGCGCGGCAGCCGCTCCATCGTTTACGCGATGATCAAAGGTTAGGCTAAACGTAAGGCGGTGACGCGCAGAATACGTCCCGTCTTCTTGAGGGACTGCCTCGCGCAAAATGGCACCGATGCCGAGGATTGCCGATTCTGGTGGATTAATAACTGGAGTGAATGCCTCCACGCCAAGGGTTCCAAGGTTGCTCAGCGTGAAACAAGCACCCTGCATGTCCGCAGCTGAGAGTTTGCCGGCTCGAGCAGCGGCGATGAGTCGAAGGGACTGCACAGCGATGTCTGTGAGCGTAGAGTTCGCCACGTCGCGGATGACCGGAACGAGAAGTCCATCCTGGGTGTCCACGGCGATGCCCAGATGCATCCTTTTGGGCAACAACAGCTGATCCTCTCCCCAAGTAGCCGAAAGCATGGGATGCCGCCGCAAGGCACTGCCCGTAAGCTTCACAAAGAGATCGTTCACTGTGGGGATTACGGGGAGATGCCCCTTTTCAGCCTTCGACTTCAGTTCCTGGCGAAACGCGAGGAGAGCGGTAGCATCACAACGGCAGGTGATGGTAACGGGGACCGTAGTTGCACGACTGTGCGTGAGCCGCGCAGCGATCGTGCGTCGCATTGGCGTGAGCGGTATCGATTGCATCTCGATTTTTGATGGATCGTATGTAGCCGCAGCAAGAACATCCCGCTCGCGAATGCGTCCACCTCTGCCAGATGGTTGGAGGGTCGAAAGGTCGATGTGAAGATCCTTGGCAGCCCGCCTCGCGCGGGGGCTGGCTGGGATTACTGGAGATTCACCAGACTGTCGGAGAATGGTGGCGCTTGGCTGGTAAGGTGCTGGATCTCCCGATTGTTGGGACGCTGTTCCGATGAATTGGTCGTCAGCTTGGCTAGGTCTTGTAGCGCACACCTTAGAGCGGCCCGATAACGTTGCAGGTGCCTCCTCGTCCTTGGCCAAGAGGTAGCCTAGCACTTCTCCAACCTTTATGATTTGACCGGCTTTCGGCCCGTCTGTGGGAATTGCAAGGATTCCGCTATCGATGGACTCGACCTCTTGAGCTGCTTTGTCGCTCTCGAGGGTAAAGAGCGGCTCACCTTCCTTAATGTAGTCGCCGTGATTCTTCAGCCATGCGAGGAACTTGCCTTCCTCCATTGACCAACCGAGACGCGGAAGTTGGATGTCGATGGGCATGATCAGTGTCTATTGTGCGCAAAGGTCGCGGATGGCCGAAGCGATAGCATCAGCGTCTGGAACGACGGCAGTTTCAAGTGTCGGACTGTAAGGCGTCGGAGAAGGTTTGCCAGTAAGACGGCGGATGGGCGCGTCGAGATCATCGAAACCTCGGTCAGCGAGTTGAGCCGCGATTTCGGCGCTCACGCCGCAATGCGCAAAATCCTCGTCCACGATGAGAAGTCGGCCCGTCTTGGCGACGGAGCGCAAGATAGATTCAACATCGAGCGGAGCAACTGTGCGCGGGTCGATGAGCTCGACCTCAATTCCCTCTTTAGACAGGCCCTCGCATGCTTGGAGGGTTTTGTGAACCATGAGCGCGAGCGCGACGACGGTTATATCAGCACCTTCGCGGACAATGGCAGCCTGCCCGAAGTCTATGAAGTACTCCTCCTCTGGCACTGGGCCCTTCACCGTCATGAGCTCTCGATGTTCGAGGAAAAGCACCGGATCATCGCAGGTTAAAGCCGTTTTGAGCAGGCCCTTCGCATCGCGCGGAGACGAAGGCACAATCACACGCAAGCCGGGGAAGTGCGCATACATCGAGTAATAACTGCCGCTATGGTGAGTGGCAGCGCAGTGGCCGATCCCGATGCAGCCGCGCAGAAGGACCGGCATTTTTAAGCGGCCGCTGCTCATATACTGCATCTTCGCAATCTGGTTGATGATCTCGCCAACAGCATCGAGCACGAAGTCTGCAAACATGAAGTCCACCACTGGCCGTGTGCCGGTCATCGCAGCGCCGCCAGCAAGACCCACGAATCCGCGCTCGCAGATCGGCGTGTCGCGCAGGCGCTCAGCGCCGTAAAGGTCAAATAGACCGCTCGTAGTCGCGAAATTTCCCCCTCGAATGCCGATGCCCTCGCCGAGGACAAAGATTGTTGGATTACGGGCCATTTCTTCCGCAAGCGCTTCGAGTGTGGCCTTCATAAAGGTGAGCTCGCGGGTGCCTGTTTTTGGAGGTGTTGCGTCACGGGGCAGTCCGTTGCGCGGAGCGGCATAGATGTGGGTGGTCGCGCTATCGGCAGTTGGGTAGGCGCTCTTTTCTGCAAAGTCGTGGGCAGCCTCTGTGAGCGCAGCCACCTCCAAGTCGATAGCATGAAGCGTGTCTTCGCTTGTAAGTTTCTGATCGATCAAATGCTTTTTTAGCCGCGCAATCGGGCAACGAGTTTTCCACTGCTCGACGTCCTCGCGCGTGCGATAGCTGAAATCGCCCATCCCTTCAGCGTGAGCTCGGGTTCGGTAGGTTTTACACTCCAGCAGCGTTGGACCGTCTCCGGCGCGGGCACGGCGTAAGGCATCGCGCGCGGCACCTTCGATCGCCAATACGTCATTGCCATCAAGTTCGACAGAGTGAATGCCGCAGGCGGCTCCGCGCGCCGTCACGCTAGGATTACCGGCGACACTTGCAAAAGGGACTTCCGTGGCAAACTGATTGTTTTCGCACACAAAAAGCACAGGCAACTTCCAAATGGCCGCCATATTGAGACCCTCGTGAAAGGCGCCGTTATTTACCGCTCCATCGCCAAAGAAGGCCACGCCGACATGACGCGTTTTCATGATGAGCGAACTGTAGCCCGCGCCGGCGGCTTGTAGGATACAGGGGGCAACGATGCCACTGGTTCCCATCATCCCAATCTCAGGCGAGAACAAGTGCATGGATCCGCCGCGCCCGCGTGAGCAGCCGCTCTCACGGCCATAAAGCTCGGCGATGAGTTCGCGTGGGTCCATGCCCTTCGCGAGCGCGTGTCCGTGACCGCGGTGCGTGCTAAATACGGCATCTTCCTTATCCAAATGGGCGCATACGCCGGTGGCTATCGCCTCCTGACCCACGTAGGTGTGGCAGGCGCCGTGGATGAGACCACGCTGGTGCGACTTGGCAAGGCGCTCTTCTACCATCCGGATAATGAGCATCGTTCGGTAGAGGGCTATAGGAGATGTTTTTGACGCGACATTCATAAGATGGACTCAAGGAAACAGAATGGGAGCGGCGAGAGCGCTCGCTCCGCTCAGGTACTTCGATCGATTTTAAGGCGCAGGAAGGAAAGGAGGATACCGCCCGTGATAAAGCAGACGGCGAGAAAATGAAGGCACTGCAGTTCTCCATAGCCATGGCTGCGGAGCCATCCCGTAGCGTGATTTCCGGCGTACCCAGCAAAATTGGCGCCCATATTGATGAGACCTGTGGCTGCGGCCGCAGCGGAGGCCGTGAGTGAAAGCGATGGCAGCGTCCAAAATGGGGAAATCCAGAAAAACGCCGCCAGTGCGGTCAGGCACAGCCAGATCATTTGGGTCCCGAATCCCTGGCCAGGAATCGTACTGCACAATAAGAGTATTCCGGTCGCCATCATTCCCCCAGCGGCGTGCCATTTGCGATCGCCTGACCGATCCGCAGAATATCCCGAGACAAGCACGCTAGCAATGCCGCATGAGTAGTAGAGCGCACTGTAAAACAGAGTCATTTGGTCAGAACCGCCTGAGAGATTTTTTACGGTTGTCGGAAGCCAGAAGGTAAGCGCGTACCCGCCGCTGTTTCCAATCGTCACTGCGACCACGAGCAGCCAAACCATGGGCAAACGCAGGGCCTGCCACACACTGATTTTGCCCGCGATTGTTTTAGCAGCCGCCTCGGCAGCAAGTTCACCCTCAAGATGGTCGCGTTCCGCTTCCGTTAGCCACTGGGCATTGCGCGGGCGATCGGTGAATGAAGCGAGCACGATGACGCCGAGCAAGACGGCAGGGAGGCCTTCGACGATGAAAAGCCATTGCCATCCACTCAATGAAAGCCATCTCACATCGAGCAGCATCGAAGAAACTGGCGCGCCGAGTGCGAGGCTGAAAGGGACCGCCACCAAAAGCCAGGAAAGGGCTCGTGAGCGTTCACGCTGCACAAACCAGTGCGAGAAATAGACGATGATCCCTGGAAAGAAGCCCGCTTCGGCCACGCCAAGGAGGAAGCGCGCGTAGTAAAATTGCAGGGGTGTTTTCACAAATGCCATCGCCGCCGAAATGATCCCCCATGTGATTAGGATGCGCGCAAACCACTTTCGCGCACTCCAGCGCTCCACCAGCAGCGCACCCGGAATCTCTAGGAACAGATAACCTATGAAAAACACGCCGATCCCGAAGCCGAACACCTCCTCGGAGAAGCCCAAGGCCTGAGCCATTCGGAGTTTCGCAAACGCCACATTGGCGCGATCGAGATAGGAGATGATATAGAGCAGAATCACCAGCGGCAGGATACGCCATGCTACCTTTCGGCGCAGGGCAGCCACATCGACGGCATGGGACTCAGAGGGGGCAGGAGGCATGAGGTTGGATGGTGGTTGAAATGGGCCCGGGCGGGCAGCTTTTGGCGGCTTGCCTCGGGCCGGTAACTCGTCACTGATAAATATGCTGCCGATCCGTCGCCGCTGGTGCGGCGATAGCCGCCGAGAATATGGGAAGACGAACTTTTTCGAATTGTGTGGCAGCGTATCCGCTGGATTTAGCTCCGTTCCGCCACGACGGGATTAGTCAGGGATCCGATTTTCTCTATGTCGATGGTCACGGAGTCCCCAGATTGCAGGAAGACGGGCGGTTTCATGGCTGCGCCGACGCCTTGAGGGGTCCCGGTGAGGATAACCGTGCCGGGCAGCAGCGTGGTGCTTCCGCTGAGAAACTCGATGAGCGTTGGCACATCAAAGATCATGTCGTTCGTATTAGAATCCTGCAGGGTTTTTCCGTTGAGAATCGTCTGGATCCGCAAGGTATTCGGATCAGCGATCTCGTCCTTGAGCACTAGACAAGGGCCGAGCGGCGCAAAGGTGTCGAAGGTCTTGCCGCGGCACCATTGGCTGCCACCCCTTTTGATCTGCCAGTCACGCGCGCTGACGTCGTTGGCACAAGTGTAGCCAAGCACATAATCGAGTGCCTGAGCTTTGGAGACGTTCTTGCAGGCCTTACCGATGACGACTGCCAGTTCGCATTCGTAATCCACCTCATCGCTGGCGAGATGGCGCGGCAGGACAATGTCATCAGCGGGATTCTGCACTGCGCCCGGCGACTTCATAAAAAGCACCGGATATTGGGGGATGGGGGCGTTACTTTCCTCCGCATGTTTGCGGTAGTTCAGGCCGATGCAAAAGATGGCGGTGGGCTGCAGCGGTGCGAGCAGCTTGCCCAGAGTTACAATTTCATCCGTCACGTGGAAGCTGCCGAAGAGATCACCTTGAATGCGACGCGCGGTGCCGTCGGCTTGGAGAGCTGCATGCTGAATGGAACCGGCGGGGTTTTGGTGGCGAATAATTTTCATGAGCGGATGGGGAGGCAATTTAGGGTTTGGCTTGGGCTGCGTAGCCAAGGTCGCGAAGTATGGAGGCAAGGGTTTCGTGCAGTTCTACGGGCAGAGGCAGCACCGGTGGCGCTGGGTCGCCGACTTCGGGACCTATCATGTTGAGTCCTGCCTTCATGACACTGAACCAATGAGCGCCGTCGCCTCCGCTCTGGTAGGCGCTGAACTGCAGACGCATGAGCGGTGACAGCTTGGCCCATATCTGTCGTGCAGCGACCAAATCTCCCTTCACCGAGATGGCTTCGTACAGTTTGACAGCAGCGGCAGGCACCATACTAGGGATGCCGGAGATCCATCCATGAGCCCCATGGCAAAGGCCCTCAAACGCCACGGAATCGATGCCCGCATAGACCGAGAGTTGCCCACCAGTCTCTTGCAGCAACGAACAGATGCGGTCGGGCTCGGGATTAGACATCTTTACCCCTCTGATTGCTCCCTCTCGGAAGAGTTGAACGAGGTGCGAGGTGCGCAGATTCACACTGGTCAATGGGATATTGTGATAAAGCACCACGGGGATGGAAACGGCTTCCGCGATGCGGCGGTAGTGATCCATGGTCTGGGTCGGTGTGGGCGCCATGTAGTAAGGAGGAACAATGAGTAGCGCGTCCGCGCCGGCGCTTTGAGCGTGTTTGGACAGGTCGATGGTCAACCGAGTGGAGACATGATGTGTCCCTGCGACAATTGGCACCCGCCCTGCGCAAGCCTCGATAGACGCTTCCAGCACGCGCTTTCGGTCGTCGGTCTCCATACCGGCAAACTCTCCGGAACTGCCAAGAGGGGAAATGGCGCTGACGCCTTCCGCGATCAACCAATCGATATGTGGTTTGAGCCGAGCGAAAGCGAAGGTTCCATCGGCATGAAAAGGAGTAATGGAGGAAGCGCAGACACCCCGAAAGAGAGGCTTGTGCTTCGGTGGATCAGCAGTGACTTGGGCTTTCATAATGGTCTGTTTTCGATTGCTTTATTGTTTCGTTGAGTTGTTGCGGTTTAATTTGATGGTATGCGCAACTGAAGTCTCTCAGCGGCCTCGCGGGTGGTTTTCTCGAACAGGAGCGCATTGTCTGGCTGCTTCAAGTCGCAGTCGAAGGTTGGGATCATCTGCCTCAGACGGTCCCGTCCGCAGGAGCTCGCGAGCAAATGAGAAAAACAGCTTCGGACAACTTCTAGCGCGATGTTCACCGCAACCGAAGCGCCTGGCGAAGCGCCAAGCAAGGCCGCGATCGAACGATCCTTGGAGGAAAATACTTCGGTACCGAAATACACTGCTCCACGGTCCTCTCTCTTTATGGCCTGCACTCGGATTCCCGCCTGCACAAGCCTCCAATGCTCGGAGCAGGCGTTGGGATAGTAATCACGCACGGCCTTCATTCGTGCTTCCATTGTTTGAAGTCCTTGCGTCACGAGATAACGCACCAGGGATCGATTGCGCATCGCGGTGCGTAGAAGTGCGTTGAGATTTCCAACGCGAATGGAGAGCGGCAGGTCGCTCCAGCTACCTGTGTGCTTAAGAAAACGAGTGGTCCACGAAGCGAACGGTCCGAACAAGAGCTGGCGCCGGCCGTTGAGCCTCCGCAAGTCGAGATGTCCCGCTCCGAGGCTCGGCGACGACGGAGGTGTAGCGCCGTAGACTTTGGCCTCGTGCCGCGCGCAGATCGAAGGTTCGTCGCAAACGAGCCACTGGCCTCCGATAGGAAATCCAGCCAGACCCGAGACCTCAGCGAGACCCGTAGATTGCAGCAGAGGCAGAGTGCCCCCACCTGCGCCAACGAAAACAAACTTCGTCCCTAGGTCGCGCCTTTCGCCGGAGGCGACACAACGCAATCCAACTTCCCAAGCTCCTGTGCTGCGTTTGAGCTCCTTAACCTTCCAACCAGTCGCAACTCCGCAGTGCTCCTGATCCGCTAACCATCCGCAAAGGCGTCGTGCAAGCCGTCCATAGTTTATCTCCGTTCCGTCACCCACAGTCGCTGCAACCCGACCAGCCTCTCGCCCTTCCATCACGAGAGGAACCCATTGGTGAATGGTGGACGGATCCGTGGTCAGGGTCATGCCCTGAAAGAAATGATGCTCCGCCATTGCCGAGTGCCTAGTCTGAAGGAAGTCCACATCCTCCGTTCCCTTGACGAAACAAACGTGAGGCACCGCATGGATGAAATCAGACGGATTGCCCACCATGTTGCTGGCGGCGACGGAACCCCAGAATTGTTTCGAGTGTTCAAACTGCTCAAAAATTTGGAGAGCTCTGCCAATTGGAACTCGGCCATTTTGATCCCGAGCTGGAGTGTAACTCATCTCGCACACGCCGGCATGTCCTGTGCCGGCGTTGTTCCATCCGTCCGAGGCTTCTTGTGCGAGTCCGGGCGTCACCTCAAATAGTTGGATACGCAAACTCGGCTCGAGCCGCTTGAGCATCACAGCCAGAGTCGCAGACATAATTCCGCTGCCCACAAAGACGATATCGGGAGCTTCGATGATGCGCGAATGGATCTCCGAGGGCGCAATCAAGTCTGAGGCGGAATCCATCTGACGAGTTGCTAATTTTTCAACACCAATGCGCTCCCTGCGTCTCTACGTAGACAGCATAGAGGCTACGGCTGGCAGTCATGAATAGGCGGTTGCGACGCGGGCCCCCAAAGCAAACATTACTGCATACTTCAGGAAGGACAATCTGGCCGATTCTTCGGCCCTCTGGCGAAAATATCTGTACGCCATCGTAGCCTTCGCCCACCCAACCAGAGCCGGCCCAGATATTGCCGTCCTTATCACAACGGATGCCGTCAGCGAGTCCCGCGACTTCTTTGCCGTTGAGTTCCATCTTCATCGAGGCGAATTCGCGACCGTTTTTGAGTTTAACACCATCAATGTCCCATACCTTGATATTTTTGGGAGCGTTTGTGTAATGCGATGCTCCTGTATCTGCGACATAAACCTTCTTGTAGTCGGCTGAGAAGCAAAGGCCGTTTGGCTTGAAAATTTCGTCCGTAAGCTTTTCCACCTTGCCGTTCGGATCTATTCGATACACGGCCTCTTTGAGCAGCAGTTCACCCTTATTGCCTTCGTAGTTGCCGAGACTGCCGTAACCTGGATCGGTGAACCACACGCTGCCATCAGGATGCACAGCCCCGTCGTTGGGTGCATTAAATGGTTTGCCTTCATACTTCTCCGCCAACGGAGTGATGCTTCCATCCGCCTCGTAGCGGACGACGCGGCGGTTCCCGTGTTCGAAAGAGATCTGGCGGCCTGAGCGATCGAAGGTGTTGCCGTTGCTAAAACCTGCCGGCTTATGGATGGTCGTAACCTCGCCATCATCTTGTAACCAGCGGTGCTGTACATTGTTCGGAATGTCACTCCACACGAGATACTGTCCCCATCCGCTCCAGGCTGGGCCCTCGGCCCAGTACATCCCCGTGTGCAGTCTTTCGAGGGGAGCGGAACCGATTTTGTATTTCTCAAATGACTTATCGAGCGCGATGACATCGGGCTCAGGATAACGCACCGGAGCTGCACCAGAGCCGTAGTCGCGAGCGAACAACGGAGCGGCGGCGAGAGTTCCGATAGAAGTGAGAAAGGCGCGTCTAGTGTGCATGGATTTATGGCTGAGGGTTTGGCTGAGTTATCTGGCGTTGTACACGCCATTAACAATGTTCGGCAGCGGCTCTCCACGCACCGCCATAAGTGCAATTCGGGCGGCCGTTTCGCGGAGCTTTCTCATGGAGACCGGGCTCGCAGAGGCGATGTGCGCTGCGAGAAGAACATTGGGCATTTTGCGGATAGGATGGTTTTCCGGAATGGGCTCTGGGTCGAAGACATCGAGTGCCGCGCCGGCCAAGTGCCCTGATTGCAGGGCGGCGGTAACGGCGCTGCTATCGGCAAGGTCGCCACGCCCCACGTTGATGAAAATCGAGCCCGCCTTCATCTTCGCGAAAGCTGCAGTGTTGAAGAGTTGCTTTGTCTGCGGGTTGGACGGGCAGTGCGGCGAGACAATATCGCTCTGCGCAAGCAACTCATCCAAAGAAACCGTGGCTACCGCGCCTGACTTCGCAATTTCCGCTGGCCCTACGATCGGATCAAATACGAGGACATGGGCATTAAAGGCGAGCAGTCGCTTCACCACCGCGCGCCCAATACGCCCAAAGCCAACAATGCCGACCGTGAGCTGACTCAGCGCCCCCATCATTCCTAACGGCGTGGCTAGGCCCCATTTTCCCGCGCGAAGGTCCAGTGTGTTAGGCACCACCTGCCGGGTGATCGCGAGAATAAAGGCCAGCGTATGGTCGGCCACTTCATCAATGCAGTAGTCGGGAATGTTGCAAACCGGAATGCCATGCTCGTGAGCGGCGCCACAGTCGACGTTATCGTATCCGATACCATAACGAACGATCACCTTTGCCTTCTTCATGGCCTTCACCACGTCCGCGTTCACTGCTGCAAATTGCGCGATGACCGCATCAGCGTTGCAAACTAAATCAGCGATTTCTGCAGCAGAGCGTTTTTCTTTGATCGATACGATCTCGACTCCGGCAGGACGGAGCACAGCTTCCTCAAAGCTGAGGTCAGGAAAGGCATAATCGGTAATGGCGACGGTGGGCATGGGATTGGTGAGCGGATTAGATTGAGTGGACTTTATTCTCCGAGAGCACGGACGGTGGTGAGTGACTTGATGAAGCTGTGGTCGCTCCAGCTCCAGATGACCTTTTTTTCGCGATTCAGCTCAAAGGCGTGCGCCCCCTTGCCCTCTTGCCCACGGATAAAATTACCGACGAGCAGATTTCCGTTCTTGAGCTGTTGAACACTGGAAACCCAAGTAATGTTGAGCTCTGGCGCATCCTCCGCCTTAAATTCCCACACGATTTGCTTATCTGGCGTGACTTCGATCAGGCGCTTCTGGTTGCCACAGCAGATCAGGGTATTGCCGTTGGCGAGGCGCTGTGCATCCCCAGTGTTCGTAACCCCCGTGTATTCCCAGACCACTTTGCCCTGTGCATCGACTTCGCGCACCGCTCCTTCTCCCTCGTGTGCTGCGAGTATGTTTCCATTGGTGAGCTTGTGCACGTTGCGCACCTGAAGGTGGAAGCCCGTCGTGTTCGTGGTCAGCGCTGTGACATGCACGATGACACCCTTAGGATCGACTTCGACGGCCTGACACGGCCCCTGCTCCGCCACGAGCGTATTCCCATTTGCGAGGCGCTCGCATCCGAAGACTTGATGCGATTTGCTGACATAATCGAATACCGTTTCTCCACGGGAGGTAATCTCGCGCACACCTGTCGGACTGCCGCCGTAGCCAAAGAGAATGTTGCCGTTAGGCAGCGTCTGAAAGATCACCGCGGTGCTTGGGGGTTTGAATTCCCAAACCATCTTCCCGTCGGCATCGAGCTCGACGAAGCGGTTTGGGCCTTTTCCGTATTCTGTCAAAAGGAGCCGATGCTTAATGGGCGCGTCGGCGCTGAAGAGTTTCGCGCCAGAGGGCAGTGCGAAGGCGAGGAACGCAATGAGGATTCGGGTGGTATGGTTCATGGGGGGAAGATTGAAATTGCGTTGGATTTATTCGTCCTCGAAGAGCACCGGCAACCACTCGCGCCAGCCGAGAATATGCTCCCGCATCTTGCGCTCGCATACCGCTGTGGTCTTCGTGCGGAAGCTCTCCAGCAAGTGGCAGTGCGCCGATACTATCTCCTCGCGGGTTCCACTGGTCTGGATCTGCTTGGAGCGATGCAACCGCCCGAGCCACAGCTCGAGTTCGCTGCGTAAGGAGCGCCACAACTTCAACAGGCGCGCATTGCCGCAGGCTTCGAGGATGATTTCGTGAAAATCCAAGTCCAGTGCAGTTACCTTGAGCAGCGACGAAGCACGCTTAGTCGCCTCGATATTCTTCTCGAGAGCCGACGCATCCTTGCGTAACGATTCAACGGCTAATCCAGTCGCAACCGGCTCGAGCGCGAGCCGGAGCACATAGAGCTCCTCAAAATCACGAGGTGACAGCTCTTTCACAAAAGCGCGGCCCGTCTCGCTAAACTCCACCAGACCATCACGCTCCAGCGCGAACAGCGCCTCCCGAACTGGAACCCGACTTACGCCGAGCTCTCTGGCCACCGCACCCTCAGCGAGCAGAGATCCGGGTTCGCTTCCACCGTTGATGATACGAAGGCGCAGTTCGTTGATGGCGTATTCAAATCGCGACGAAGATGCGGGCGGCTGCTTCATATTGTATACCGTTTAAAAGTGGATAACGGTATACAGAATCGTTTGTGAGGTTCAAGTCCTCACATGCGAAGATTTAGCCCCTCCATCAAAAGACTGAAATGAACCTCAGTGTCTGTGCGCGTGAATCCATGAAGGATTTACTCAATGAACGCGCGATATCGCTGCAGGAGGCTCTAAAGCGCCGCTATTCCGGAGCCGCTCGATAGGGTGATGGTGCACGTCGTTGTTTTGGATCACGCTGACTCCTGCGCCCGTTTCTCTGCTCGATAATCGGATGGGGTGGACCCCACGCGGCGTTTGAATTGTTCGGCAAAGCTGCTGGCATCGACGAAACCAGTTTTGGTGGCGATTTCGGAGGCGCTGAGGCGGGTCTCGGTCAGGAGTTGCATCGCCGCTAAAACGCGGGTTTTTATCAAAAATTCTTGGGGACTGACTCCAAAGGCTGCTTGAAAGTGACGTTGGAGATTGCGAAGCGTCAGTCCACAGAATTCCGCCACTGCCAACAGGGAGATGCTTTTGGCAAAGTCGCGGCGGATCACCCCCACAGCGCGGGAGACCGTTTGCAACAGGGGGAGTTTCATCTCATGTTCGGCTGCCCTGCGGAGGATGCCCATGATCCCGATCGGACGCTGGCGGGCGTCGAGCAGCGGCAACTTCGTCACAACAAACCAGTCGGGAAGGCCCTGACTGTCGAACCACAGTTCCAAGCGCTCGATGCGCGGAGCTTCGCCAGTGAGCAGGCGCCGATCGTCGTGGACATAGTCTGCAGCCATGCTTGCGGGGTTGATATCGAAGTCGGTGAGACCAATCATCTCTTTTTCATCCCACATCTGATAGCGTTTCAGGATGCCACTGCTGACAAACATGGTGCGTCCGAATTGATTTTTGGCGAAGAACTCCACGCCGGGGATGCCGTCAAAAATCCTATGAAAGTGGCCACCAGGATCGAGCCGATCCACCCATTCCTTTCGCTCCTTCTCCAATGCTCTAATTTCGCGTGTTGTGCGCGGCCTAGAGTTGAGACGTGGCTGGAGAAGGTGCGCATTTGGCATAGACTTTGTCGCCACGCTGCAAGGCGGTGCTGGTAATATCAACTATCAATGACATTGCCGGCTGCCACGATCTCCGCTTTCCGCACCCTCTCCATCAAGTTTGGTAGCACAAGATTGCAGTTGGTCCGAGGCGCGTCTGGGCGCGTTAAAGAAGAAAGTCGGGGGTTAAGCATGGGAAATGATTGTGGGCTCACGACGGACCGGCGGCGTCGAGGCCGCATTTCCTATAGCTCGGCTACGGGTGAGGCGAAGGTTGATGATCGATTGCCGATTCTTTGCGATGGTGAGCGTGCACACGATATTCTACGAGACGCAACGAAAGCGGATACGTCGTTAGGTTCTATTGAACTGTCATCCCCAAAATTCGTTGAGGTCTGCCACACCACGCTTCCAGATTGGGGAATTTTCGAAACCATCCATCATGAAATGTCTACTTCCAAACCTCCTCGCCACCCTTCTCTTAAGCACAGCAGCGTCAGCCAGAGCGGAGCCGTCCGTATTGCTAGAAGAGACATTTGAGCAGCCTCTTTCTGCTGAGTGGCACTGGGGTCTCGGAACCTGGGCTTCAAAGGACGGCGTATTGCGCGGCTTCGAATCCGGGGAGCGCCGGCATGGCCCATTGAAGGTGCACAAACTGGAGATGACGGACGCGGTAGTTGAGTGCGATTTCCGTCTTATCGGTAAAGCAACGTTTGCCGGTATTATCTTCAACGGCGCACAGGAACGCGGCCACATCGTGCACCTCGTGATGGGAAAAGATCATCTTCGGGTGTTTGCGCACCCTAAGAAAGGCGAGTCCGTCGGACTGTTCAAGCAAGACAACCCGCTCACCCTCGATGAGTGGCACCACGTCAGGCTCGAGTTTAAGGGCGCCACGATGACGGCCACCATAGACAACACCAGTATCACCGCAACCGATCCGTGTATCGCTGAACAAAAGCTTTCTTTCGGTCTTGGCGGCGAGTCCGGCGGACCCGAAGGCGAAAAGGTCGGAGCGCTGGAGTTCCGGAAATTGAAGATTACTGCGGCGCGCTGACAATCAAAGCAAGGCTACGAAGAATCGACATTCACCTTGGCGGACAAGTCAAAGCGAAGGATCCCTCACTCATGAAAACCACCCTGAGACTCTTCATTTCTCTTTTGCTGACTTTGTCAGGCGCTCTGCACGCCGATGATGCGCCGAAGCCAACCGTCAAGGAGTCCCCTGCGCAGGCTATCCACGGTTTACATGTGGAAGCGGACGGCACGCTGACGCTTGCGGCAAAGCCATTTTACGGTATTGGCCTCTGCTACTATGACGGCTTTCTCCGAACCATTCGCAACGCGAAGTATTCGCCATACGCACCATCTCTTAAAAAACTATCAGACAGCAAAATCCCATTTATCCGTGTGCCTTTCAGCGGATTTTGGCCGAACGAACTCCGAGTTTATCAAACCAAACCGGAGCAGTATTTTCGCGAAATGGATTTGTTCGTGAAAACCTGCGAGGAAAACCAAATTGGGATTATTGCGGACCTGTTTTGGACCAAGTTCAGCGTCTCCGATGTGGTGGGCGAGAGTGTCAACCAGATCGGAAACCCAACCAGCAAGACGCTGGAGTATGCCCGCAAGTATGTACGCGACGTCGTGAGCCGTTACAAAAACTCACCTGCCATTTGGGGTTGGGAAATCGGGAACGAATTCAATCTTGCGGCTGATCTAGATAAGCAAGGTGAACCTCCCCTTGGTTATCCCTATGTCTTGGTTTCCAGAGGAACACCAGCGCAGCGGGGACCCGCTGATAGAATCACTTCCGAGGATGTTGTGGTCTTTTTCAGTGAGATTGAAAAGGTCATTCGCAGCATGGATCCCTACCGCATAATTTCGAATGGCACCGCAGATTTCAGAGCCAACCAGTATCATCTACGGTCTGAGCGAACATGGACGAATGATAGCGAAGAAGAACTCAAGTCCATCATGGACATCTTTTCACCGCGCACGGTCAACGTGGTCAGCGTGCATATCACCCTCGACAAGGACAAGGATGGGATGTCTCAGAAAAGGTTCAACCGAATCGTCGAGATCGAGGAACTGCTCGCCATCTACGTGAAGCTCGCGCAGCAAAGCAAAAAGGTGCTGTACATGGGCGAGTTCCACGGGGATACCGACGCGAACTTCGTGCGTAAGATCGAAGCCCTCAAAGCCTCCGGAATGCAGCTCTCCTCCTTGTGGAACTATGGCGATGAAGCGAATGCAAAAACGAAATCCTTTTCAGATGAGTCGTTCATGTTCACGCGCACCGCTGAGGCCAACCAGCATTACCGCGGGCACGGGCTTCAGAACGTTGAAAACTATTGGCGGAAGAGCTCCGCGTCGTCATCGCGTTAAACTACTCGCTTCTCGAGCTATCCCCTGGTTTCCCACTTCGGAAAGCTAAAGACATCACTAATCCCATCGAATCCGTTGACCAGGTTCCTCCGCTGAAACCATCTATGAAACCCACCATCCTTTTCGCACTCCTCGCCTCCCTTGGCGGAGTTCTATTCGGCTCAGAATCCCAGCAAGCCGACGTTGTCGTCGTCGCCGCATCGCCCGGCGGGGTGGCTGCCGCAGTCGCGGCGGCCCGCTCGGGAGCAAGCGTCATTCTTCTCGAAGAAAAGAATCACGTGGGTGGTGTCGTATCAGCTGGGTTGACGAATACGGACATCTATAAAAAGGCGGCTGTCGGCGGTTTGTTCGCCGAGTTTGTCAAGCGGGTGCGCGAGCACTATGTGAGGACCTACGGTGAAAACTCGGAGCAGGTGAAGGTCTGCCAAGGCGGTCACATGTTTGAAGCAAAGGTCTCTGAGCGAGTTTTCCGCGACATGCTCGCGGGGGAGAAAAACATCCGGCTCATCGAGAGGAGGCGCGTGATCTCCGCGCGAGTCGTGGGCGCCGATGGAGTCGAGCACGAGGCGGAGCGGGGGCAGCGGATGAATGGCACCCAGCCAAAGGACTTCGGTCCGTCAGTGAAACTTGTCAGCATCACTGCCGAAGATCCGACCGATCCCCGAATCAAGGTGGAGATCCGCGCGAAGACTTTTGTGGACGCCACTTACGAGGGAGACCTAGCTGCCCTGGCCGGCGTGCCGTATCGCGTTGGAAGGGAGAGCCGTGAGACTTATGGCGAAGTACACGCAGGTAAGATTTATCTCCGTTTCAAGGACACCAATCCCCTTCCCGGCTCCACCGGCGAAGCGGACGCAGGCATCCAGGCCTTCTGCTTCCGCATGCACGTTACCAAGGACCTGGCCAATGCCGTGCCAATTGAAAAGCCTGCGGCTTTCAACCGCGACGACTATCGCGCGATGCTCGACGACTTGCGTTCGGGTAAAGTCACGAAGCTTACTAAACTCCTACACGTCTTTCCGATGCCCAATGGAAAGTTTGAATTAAACAATGCGCATCCGGCAGGAGATACAGGCGTTCCCAGCGAATCGTTCGATCTTGCCGAAGAAAACTGGGGATGGCCTGAGGCAGATGTGGCGGAGCGCGAGCGAATCTTTCAGCGTTACTGGGCGCACAGCGAAGGCTATCTTTGGCTGCTACAAAATGACGCAGAAGTGCCCCAGTCCATCCGCGATGAGGCACGGCAATTCGGCTTCCCGAAAGACGAGTTTATAGACAACCGCCACCGTCCTCATCACATCTATGTGCGCGAAGGTCGGCGCATCTGGGGAGAGTATAACTTCACCGAGCGAGATGCCGCTCTCGACAACGCGACAGGCCTGCCCCGCCGCAAGCCCGATGGCATCGCTGTCGCCGAGTTCGGATTCGACTCCCACAGCGTCCACAAATACGACCCTGCACATCCCGGGGTGCGTGAGGGGTACATCTTCATCGAGCACCAGCCTTTGGAACTCCCGTATCGCATCCTCGTGCCAAAACGCGTGGACGGCCTGCTTGTTCCTGTGGCCTGCAGTGCGAGCCATGTCGGCTATCAGACGATTCGGATGGAGCCTGTTTTTATGGCGCTCGGCGAAGCCTGCGGCATCGCTGCGAAAACTGCGATGGATGCGAAGACGGAAGTCCGCAACGTGGATGTGCCGACGGTGCAGCGAGAGATTCTAAAGTGTGGAGGGGTGATCCGCTATGAGAGCACAGCGATCAAACCTGCTGGTCTTTGAGTTTCTTAAAAAGAGATTTTACGCTTATGAACTCCGCAAACGCGCAAACGCGCCGTACCTTTATCCAAGCTGCATCCGTAGCCTCTGCAGCAGCCGTGTCTGCTCCACTGACGGCTGCCGAATCCAAGGTGTCCCAGAGGTTTTCACGTGTGATCAAAACTGATGTGCTCGTCTGCGGGGGCGGATGCGCTGGGATCGCAGCTGCACTCTCCGCCGCTCGCAATGGGGCGAAGACGTTGTTGATTGAGCGGGCTGGTTTTTCGGGCGGTATCATCACGACGGTCGGACTACCTTACTTCGATGGATTGATTGACAAGCCAACAGGGCGCTTTGTCGTGAAGGGTGTTGCTTTAGAACTTCTGCAGAGGCTTGGCGTTGCCAGGGAAGGCGCAAGTCATATCAACGATCTCCGACCCGATTTGATCACTAAATACTGGGGTAGTGTGTGGATTCCGAATGTGGAGGAGTTTAAGATCCTCACCGACGCGCTCATCCTGAAACACAGTGACAATCTCACCGTTCTTTATCACACCGTCGCATGTGATGTGGAGGTGACTGATGGACGAGTATCCACGGTGACCGTCGCAAACAAGGATGGGCTCAGCAGAGTGGAGGCAAAGCATGTGATCGACTGCACCGGCGATGGAGACATTGCCCACTGGTCCGGTTGCCCCACGATTCGGTCCACGCCGTTAATGCCCCTGACGATGCATTTTCGCATCGGGAATGTGATGCCGGTGAAAGAAACCCAGTCCGCTGCGAAAAGCGCTCTTATCGAGGCGCATAAAGAAGGCCGATTGAAAAACTTCTATGGTCCAGGACTGATTTTCGCCTTTGCCAAAGACGAATGCTACGTTCACGCGACGCGAGTGCCTGCGGATGCGACGGACGCGGCGGATTTTACTCGTGCCGAAATCCAAGGCCGCAAAGATGCTTGGTGCATCTTCAACGAATGGAAGGCCAAGGTGCCCGGTTTTGAAAATAGCTATTTTATCATGAGTGGGCCCTTCATTGGTGTGCGTGACACGCGACGCATTGTCGGTCGGAGCACTCTGACGCTCGACGATCTCAAAAACACGACTCGCCATGACGACGCGATCGCCACGGGTTGCTGGTTTCTAGATATCCATCCGCCGGAAACGACCCTGGACAAGCCTTTTACCGGTTCAGGTTTTCAACCCAGACCGTACGACATTAGTTATCGCACTCTCATCCCTCAAAAGGCGAGTAACCTTCTGGTTGCGGGGCGTTGCCACAGTGCCAGTAGCGAAGCCAGTGCTTCCAGTCGAGTTACCGTTACCGCCATGGCGCTTGGAGAGGCAGCGGGCGCCGCTGCTGCGTTAGCGGTAAGATCGAAAACTGAAGTGAGCAGTATCGAAGGAGTCAAGGTGCGTGAGGCGCTTGCCATGCAAGGGGGCGGACCATTCACCGATGCCTGACGATCTCCATTCACAATCTGAGAATGCAGGATGCGGATGCGCTCGCAAGAGTTTGATCGCAACCGGCTCGGGGCGTCTCCGGAAGAAGACGCTGGCAGGTGCGAGTACAGGGATTGTCCCCCAGATTTGGCGGCAGGGAGATCAGTCGGCACTGACTAGACGCTGGGGAGTTCTTCCATCGACAGCAGCGCTCCTCGGCGCGCACGCGCGCACGCCTCCTGAAAATCGGCAGTGCGAACTGACGGGCCCTCTCCCATTCGCAAAGCTCCCCGGCACCCATCACAGACGCCAAACAGCGCCCTCTATTTCCCTGCTTCTGATAAAACCTCCATCAAGGCCCTCAGCCCGATCGCTTCGACGCCCACACCCAATGGAAACCGGTCCGCACCGGCGTACACCACGAATTTCCGGGCAGGCTTGAGATCCTGGCATGCTTCATAAAAACCACGCGAGGGATTGCTGCTATGCCCCCGTTTGATCTCGATCGCCCATCTCTCCCCACCGGGAAGCTCAAGTACAAGGTCCACCTCGGCGCCGCCGCTGGTGCGGTAAAATCCCGGAACAGCTCTTGCCGGACCCGCGGAAAGCAGATTTTCAATGACGTACCCCTCCCAGCTTCCTCCCGCAACGGGGTGTCCGAGCAGCGTATCCCGGTCGCGAAGATTCAACAGAGCGTGGAGTAAACCGGTGTCCCGGATGTAAAGTTTCGGCGATTTCACCAGCCGTTTTCCCACATTCACATGGTAGGGTTGGAGGCGTCTCACCAACAACAAATCTACCAGAAGATCGGTGTAGCGGCTTGCGGTTTGAGGGCTGATTTCCAGCCCTGTCGCGACTTTTGAGGCGTTGTGCAGGCCTCCCTGATTATGGGCAAGCATGGTCCAAAAGCGGCGCAGCGTTTCGGCCGGAATACGTGGACCAAACTGAGGGATATCCCGCTCCAGGTAAGTGCGTATGAGATCCACCCGCCATTCCAAACTCAGTTCGTCAGTCTTGGAGAGGTAACTTTCCGGGAAGCCGCCCCTTGTCCACAGAGACTCAAGGGGGTCTTCCGGCACCTCCAATGCGTGCAAGGGAGTCATCTCAAGAAATGCAATCCGTCCTGCGAGAGTTTCTCCGCTTTGACGAAGGAGTTCCAGCGATGCGGAACCGAGAAGCAGAAAGCGGCCGGTCTTCAGCCCCTTGG
>CANFNA010000019.1 GCA_947448395.1 Chthoniobacteraceae bacterium | reverse complement strand
GATATGCTGAAGGGGGATGTCGATATAACGGCAAACCTTGGTGCACTCGGCGATGCAAGCAATGAGCTCATCGCTCCAATGAGCTGGGTGTGTGTAAAGAAGCCTAATCCAGAAGTCTCCGGGGATTTTGTTGAGACGGCGAAGGAGATCGGTGAGGGTGGTGCCGCGCGATGAATCAACGGGTTGACGAGGCCCCGCTTTTTCAGTCCAGCGGTCCATTCCGTAGTAGGTGGTGTCTTGTGAAATGAGGCTGATCTCACGCACTCCGTCGCGAACCAAACCTTCCACTTCAGCGACTACAGAGTCTATGGAGCGAGAGCGGTGACGCCCTCGCATTTGGGGGATAACGCAAAAGGAGCACGGATGATTGCAGCCCTCTGCAATTTTTGTGAATGCGGTGTGTTTTGGAGTAAGCCTGACGCGAGGAGTGTCCCAGTCTGGAATGTAGACGGGTTTTCTAGTGACGACGTTAAGAGGCTCCCAACTCTCATTGGTGAGAATTGCGGTCGCTTTTTTGGAGCGTGCAGAAGGAGTTACTGATGGGGCAAGGGGTCGGTTGAGAACCTGTCTGATCAGTTTCCCCGCGTCTGCAACTTGATCGAGTCCCATGAAGGCGTCTACTTCGGTGAGCTCGGAGGTGAGTTCCTTTGAGAACCTCTGAGCCATGCATCCCGACACAATGAGACGTTGACCGGCTCTTTTTTTGAGTCCCCGTTCCTCGTGGGATTTGAGGATTGCCTCGATCGATTCCTCTTTTGCGGAGTCAATGAAAGCGCACGTATTGACGATAAGGACGTCTGCTTCATCTGCGTCCGCTGTAATTTCCATTCCTTCGGCGTTTACAGAGCCGAGCATGATTTCTGCGTCTACGAGGTTTTTGGCACAGCCGAGGCTGATCATGCCAACTTTGGGTTTTTTCGGTGCGCTCATAAGAGGTGATATGTGGGATCAGACGGCTGGGAGGGCGTCGATCGTACTGAGAATCGTGGGTTGCGAGATTTTTGGGGCTGAGCCTCTGCGGAGCAGAGCGAAAATGGTGGGAACAAAGAAGAGTGTCGCGAGCGTGGCGAAGAAAAGTCCGCCGATGACTGCGCGCGCTAGGGGAGCGTTTTGTTCACCGCCTTCGCCCAACCCAAAAGCCATGGGAACCATGCCAATCATCATTGCGATCGCCGTCATGATTACAGCTCGGAGACGGGTTGAAGCGGCGTGTAATGCAGCAATGGGGGGCGCCATGCCCGAGGAGACCGCGTCTCTTGCGAAGCTCACCACTAAGATGGAATTGGCTGTGGCGACTCCTAAGCTCATGATAGCGCCCATGAGGGCTGGTACACTTAAAGTTGTTTGGGTGAGATACAGTCCCCAGAGAACGCCGGCAGCGGCCCCGGGGAGGGCTGTGATAATAATGAAAGGATCCAGCCAGCTTTGAAAATTAATCACCAAGAGCAGGTAGATCAGGAGGACTGCGGCCGCCAACCCGATGCTAAGTCCTCTAAAGCTAGTTTGCATGGTTTGCGCCTGACCGCGTAACTCGATGAACGTTCCGCGCGGGAGATCTTTTCGGAACGAATCCAGAATAGGTTGTAGGTCGGACAACACAGCGCCGAGGTCACGACCCTCGACGCCTGCATAGACATTGATGACCGGCATGATGTTGTAGTGGCTGATGAGGGGCGCTGTCTGTGTGCGCTCGAAATGCGCAAGGTTGCTCAACAGTTGGCCGTCGCCGGTGCCTGGTGTGTTCCTCGTAATGGGGACTTCGCGGAGGGCATTGAAGGAGTTGATGGTGCTTTCGGGTGCGCGAAAGTTGACCAAATACTGCACCCCCAACTTTGAATTGAGCCAGTAGATCGGCTGTACCTGACCGCTCCCGCTGAGGCTGAGGAGGACCGCATTGGAAACATCCTTCTCGCTCAGATCCATTAATGCCGCCTTTTCGCGGTCCACTTCGATTCGCAATCTTGGAAGGTCTGCGGGTTGTTGGATTCGAACATCGACGATGCCTGATACGGATCGGATGCGATCTGCGATTTTAGAGCCGATGGCTCGGTTTGTGGTGAGGTCCCTTCCGAGGATTTGGATGTCAAAAGGCGCTGGTAGTCCGAAGTTCAGAGTTTGGCTCACAATGTCTGCTGGAAGGAAATAGAAGAGCGTGTCCGGGAATTCTTTGGAGAGCTTTTTCCTCAACGTTTTCTCATAGAACGAGGTGGGCGCATGTCCCTCTTTAAGCGAAATCAGAATGTCTGCGTCGCCGGTGCCGAGCAGTCCGTTGTTGGAGTAGCTGAGGCTGATTCCTGAGTTTGGAATCCCAATGTTGTCCAGGACACCCGCTAGATCTTTGGGAGGAATGATGGTTTTTATAGACTGCTCGACGTGCTCAACGAGCTGAGCAGTCTCTTCAATTCGAGTGCCGGAGCGCGCTCTCAAATGGAGTTTGATTTGCCCGGTATCAACGCGAGGGAAGAAATCTCTCCCGAGGAAGGGCAGCAACGTGAAGGAGGCTGCGCAGAGGGATAGAAAAAATAAGGCAAAGATTCTTCGGCGCTGTAGGCAGGCTGCGAGTGAACGGCTGAAGATCTCTTTGAAGCTTTCGAAGCCCTTTTCAAAAAGCCTTTGAATCGCAGCGAATGGACGTAGGAAACGGCTTGGTGTGGATGCGTTGGATAGATGGTCTCCGAGAGGTTGGTTTCTATAAAACCACTGAACCAAGGTCGGGATTAGCGTCCGGGAGAGAACGTAACTGGCGAGCATGGCGAATACGACTGCCTCCGCGAGCGGGACGAAAAGGTAGCGAGCAACACCGCTGAGAAAAAACATTGGGACGAAGACGATGCAGATGCAAAGAGTGGAAACTAGTGCCGGCAGCGCAATCTCCTCCGCACCATCGAGGATGGCTTGTTGGAGCGGTTTACCAGCAGCCATTTGCCGATGAACATTTTCAATCTCGACGGTGGCATCGTCGACAAGAATGCCGACAGCGAGGGCCAGCCCGCCGAGAGTCATGAGGTTGATGGTTTCACCGAGGGCGCTTAGAATCGCAATGGAGCTGAGTACTGCGAGAGGAATGGAAACAGCGATGATAACGGTGCTGCGCCATGATCCGATAAAAAGGAGGATCATGAGTGCTGTTAGGGCCGCTGCGATCAGACCTTCTTTAAGAACTCCCTCAATAGCGGCTTTCACAAAGATCGACTGGTCCGAAAATTCGCGTGCGACAATAGATGATGGCACGGTTGAAAGGACCTTCGGCATTTGTTGTTTAATGCGGTTAACGACGTCCATCGTGGAGGCCATTCCGCTTTTCATGATCGTGAGCAAAACGCCCCGCGTGCCGTCATGGCGAACAATGTTTTGCTGAGGTTGCGAACCGTCTCGCACTTGGGCCACCTCGCGAAGTCGAATCGTGGATTCGCCGATGTTCCGAATTGGAAGTTCGTTTAGGTCTGCCAGGACATTCGGGTTGGTGTTAATGCCGATATCATACTCGGTCGCTCCTACTTTTGCGGTTCCTGTGGGCAGGATTAGGTTCTGAGAGCTGACTGCATTGACAACATCCTGGGGCGTCAGGCCGCGCGCTTTGAGTGCAGTGAGGTCCAGATCGACCGAGACAACTCTGGTCTTTCCTCCGTAGGGCCACGGAATTTGGGCTCCTGGGACAGTGACTAGAGAAGTTCGGATCTGGTTGAGTGTCAGATCGTAAATCTCACCTTCGGAGAGTTCGGTGCTGGTGAGTGAGTACTGGAGAACTGGGACCGTCGACGCGCTGTAGCGAAGTACGAGTGGCGGCGCCTGACCTGGAGGCATCAAGCGAGTGACGGTTTGTGCGACGGCAGTAATTTGTGCGACAGCACCATCGACGGATGCGCCTTCGCGCAAGAATACCTTGATGATACCGACTCCATTGAAGGAGCTCGACTCCACATGTTCGATGTCGTTGACCGTTGCGGATAGGGAGCGCTCGTGGATCCATAGAATCCGTTGCTCAATTTCCTCAGGGCTCAATCCCGCGTACTGCCAAATGACGGAGACCACAGGAATATTGATCGAGGGAAAAATATCCGTGGGCGTTCGAGTCAGGATGAACGGTGTGGAAAGCAAAAGAGCGAGCGCCGCTACGACGAAGGTGTAGGGGCGCCGCAGGGCGAGTTGGACGATCCACATGGCGTGAGATGAGTATGGCGGGCACTAGGAGCGCAAAACCTGCGCCCCTACAGAAAGGACGCTGCTTAGGGGTGGTGTGAAAGATAGCGTTCTGCATCCAAGGCAGCGGCGCAACCCTGACCTGCAGCGGTGATTGCTTGGCGATAGGTCCGGTCTGCAACGTCCCCGCAAGCGAAGACGCCTGAAATATTGGTGTGTGTGCCGTTGTTCTGGAGCAGATAGCCATCTGAATCCATGTCTAGCTTCCCACGAAACGGAATGGTGTTTGGTGTGTGGCCGATGGCGACGAAGACGCATTTGACCTCGAGTTCACTAATTTCTCCGGAGCTTGAGTTTTGGAGTTTAATTGCGCGCATTTCGCCCTCTGAGTCCGAGAGGTATTCGACAGGGATACTGTTCCAAAGGACTTCAATTTTTGGGTTAGCAAGAGTTCTGTCTGCCATGATTTTGGACGCGCGGAGAGAGTCGCGGCGGTGGATGAGATAAACCTTTGAGGCGAATCGGGTTAGGAAGTTGGCTTCCTCACACGCGGAATCTCCCCCTCCAACGACACAAACCGGCACATTGCGATAGAATGCTCCGTCGCAGGTGGCACACGAAGTGAGGCCATGCCCGACAAGCTCTTTTTCACGAGCTAGGCCAAGCCACTTGGCGGATGCGCCGGAAGCGATCACCAGTGTTTGAGTATCGATCCAACGATCGTCGACCTTTACTCGCAGATGGTCACCGGCCTTTTCAAATTCCGAGAGAGTTGCGTACTCAAAGCGGGCGCCGAAGCGCTCGGCTTGAGATTTCATGTTCATGATTAAAGCGGGGCCATCGATGCCTTCCGGAAAACCGGGGAAATTCTCGACGAGCGTTGTAGT
The DNA here is from genome assembly GCA_947448395.1 of Chthoniobacteraceae bacterium. GTDB lineage: Bacteria > Verrucomicrobiota > Verrucomicrobiia > Chthoniobacterales > Chthoniobacteraceae > Chth-196. Next base: position 25,454 of record CANFNA010000019.1, on the reverse strand, counting down.
GGAAAGCTGCCCGCCAGGTTCATGGCCTTCGAGGACAAGCGGTGCGAAATTGGCGCGTGCCGCGTAAATGGCTGCGGTCAGACCGGAGCAACCGGTCCCAACAATGATCATCTTTTCCATTGGATTAGCCTAAATGGTACTGGAACGTTAGGCAACCCGTCGCGATGAGTTGCAACGCCCTCTGGCTCAGCTCGGTTTGTGTTTTTGAAAAGCTATTGCCGAGGACGCGCTTTTGGGAAAACATTGAGGCCCATGGGCAACACCCCTTCGTCCGCGTCTGTTCGAAAGCATTTCGTTCTCGATACCAACGTTCTTCTGCACGACCCGCAGTCCATGTTCTGTTTTCAAGAGCATGTCGTATGGGTGCCTATCGAGGTCTTAGAGGAGCTGGATCGTTTCAAATCTGAGAACACGACGCGTGGTGCCAACGCACGGGAAGTGCACCGAAAGCTCAATGAGCGTTTTCCGAGTGCGAATGCCATGCAAAGTGGCGTGGATCTTCCGAGCGGAGGTCGGCTGCAGGTCTGCATAAATGCTGCTGTCCAGTTCGATGGTGGAAAGTGGCATGCGGCAACGCAGAGTGCTCGGTTTGCGACGGCGCAGGCTTTGTTTCCGGATTTTTCGCGGACGGATAATCGCATTCTTGCCACGGCAGCGCATCTGGCAGACACGGGGCAGGGGCCGACTATTTTGGTAACCAAAGACTTGAATCTTCAGTTGAAGGCGAGGTCGCTTGGATTGGAAGCTCAGGACTATCGGACGGATCGGGTCGAGGATGACAATGACATTCGGCGCACGCAAAAGAGATCCACCGAGGAAGACTACGAAAGCGTTGAGATTCCTGGGAATCGTCTTCAAGCCTTTGCGAGTGAGGGCCATATTGCGCTGCCGGAACTCAAAGGAACGTTCACGCCGAATCAATATTTGCTTTTGCGAAGCGCGGATGCGCCTGAGCACGGAGTGCCGGCCCGTTACAAGGATGACGGAGTTTTTCAGACATTACACCGAGATCATGTTGCGATCCGTGGTGGGCGATCCTTGCAAGCGCTCAACCTAGGGCAGCGTTACCTCTTGGATGCGCTGTATGATCCAGAGATCACGTTAGTGACGGTTTACGGGAAGGCGGGGACTGGCAAAACGCTGCTGACCGTGGGGGCCGCGCTGGAGCAAGTTCAGTCGGGCGAGTTTGAGAAGATGTTGATTACACGTGTGATCATGCCGACTGGAAAAGACATCGGATTTTTGCCGGGGAGCAAGGAGGAGAAGATGCAACCCTGGTTGCAGCCCGCGTATGATGCCTTGGAGCATCTGTTGGCAAGACCCAGAAAACCGGAGCAATTTGAAAGCAAGAAAGCGAGTGCACGCAAGCAGGGCGGAGGAAAGACAGTGTCGGGTTCGAGACAGGTGGGGCCGGTCACGAATGGAGGAAAACAGGTGAGGCCGTATGAGCCTTTGCTTCAGTCGGGAATACTCGAGGTCGAGGCGATTACGCACATCCGTGGGCGTTCTTTGCCCAGATCGATTTTCATTGTGGACGAGGCGCAGCAGTTAACGCCTCACGAAGCAAAGACGCTAGTCACTCGAATGGGGCGTGGCAGCAAAATGGTTTTGATTGGGGATCTTGGGCAAATAGACAATCCGTACGTGGACGCGCACACCAACGGACTGGTTTATACTCGAAACAAACTGCAAGGGCAGGATTTCATGGCGCATGTCAACTTGTTTAAGGGTGAGCGGAGTCACATGGCCGAGGTTGCCGCAAACCTGATGTAGCGGCTGTTCCGTTGGCTTTGCTACGCTTCTTCGAGGTGAACTGTCACCTTCATGATGCACCCTGAGTTTCCCCAGTAGCTTCCGGTGACGGGTGCTGCGTCATGATAGTCGCGGCCGATCGCAACGGTGACATAAGTCTCGCGAGTGAGGGAATTGTTGGTGGGGTCCATGGCAAACCACCCGGCGTTTGGAATCCAGACTTCGACCCACGCGTGGCTGGCATGGGCTCCGCGAACGTCGGTTCTACGCGCATCGTAAAGATAGCCACTGACGTAACGCGCGGGAAGATGAACGGCTCTGCACATGGCTAGCATCAGGTGCGCAAAATCTTGGCAGACGCCCTTTCGTGTCGCGAAAAAATCGGCGGAGGTGGTAGATACTTTGGTGATGCCTGGGACGTATTGGCAGGTGGAATGAACGTGATCCATCAACCCCATGGCGAGTTCGAAGCAGTCTTGCTGTTCTGAAAAGACGTCGATGGCACTTCGCCACAACTCGGGTGTGATTTGAACCAGTGGGCTTGGATTGAGAAATGGTTGTAGTTCCTCTAGAAGGCCGCATTCATCAAGCAAGCTGAGTGGTGCCCCTAGTGGAATCCCTCGTGCATAAGGATCCTCGGTTGTGATTGTGCACTGAGATTCTATGAGCAGATTTTGGTGAGGCTCCTCCACCTCGAAATGCGTGACCAAGTTGCCGTAAAAGTCGCGGAAATTCTTGAGGCGGCACGGGGGAAGGACGCGTAAGAGGAAGAATGCAGTGTTTTGCGTTGGGCGTTTCAGCGGGGTCAAACGCACGTCGTTGGAACTGCGCGAGATGGGATCCAGATACCGGTAATCGGTGGTATGGTGAATTCTGAGCTTCATGGGAAGAACAGCGGACGGCCTTTCGGGTCATTGAGCAGAGTCGGATTCCCGAATCGTCAAATGACTCGTAGAACAGGATGGGCGCGAAGCGGGCTAGCCTTGCTGCTGTTGCTGTTGCTGTTGCTGTTGCTGTTGCTGTTGCTGTTGCTGGCGGAGCTCGAATTCCAGTGGAGAAAAGGACAGGGATGCTGGGCTGATTCGGGTCGATTCCTGAGGGAGCAACACATACGTCTCGAAGATGGCTTGCCCTGTTTCATTGAGTGCGATTTGGAGTTCATCAATGTACTGATGCAATCCATACGATAAGACATCTTCGGGGTCTGCGAAGTTGAGTTTTGCAAGGAGGGCGCCTGTTTTCTTCTCACATTGATTTGAGTACCTTCCAGTTGGAGTTCCCGTGATGGCATGGAGCATTTCGTCGACCATTCGCACGCAGAAACGGACCGAGCGCGGAAACTCAACGCCGAACAGCAGAAGATCTAGAATTTTCTGAAGGGTCACTTCACTGCCGCTTTCTCGGCGATAAGAAGCAGATGCAGAGCAGGCCCGTAGAATCGTTCCCCACTGGAGCGAATCCACGGCGTGATCTGTTTCTGAAATGGATTGGGATTTGATGTCGAGAAACCGGCTGGTCTTATCCGCTCGTTCCAAAAAACGTCCGAGTTGGATGAAATTCCATCCCTCGGATCTAGAGAGGGTGGCCGTGGTGATCCCGTCGAATAGTAGAGAAGAGTGGATGATTTTTTCGAAAAAACTCTGAGGCGTTCGCTCGAGCATTTCTGCTCCCCCAGAGGAGCTCACGAGGAGGTAGAGGGCATTGATTTCCGACCACATCTCATCAGTGATTTGATCTCGGATGGTGCGTGCGTTTTCACGTGCTTCGCGAACGCATGAAAGAATGGAGTCTGGGTTTCTTTCATCCAGAGTGAGGAAGTGACTGATGTCACCGGGTTTCGGTTGTGGATAAATCAGCCTGAAAGCGCCTTCCATGGCTGTGGCTGCGAGGACGGGGCTCCAGTACTCATCTGTTTTTTTTGAGCCGAACGCGACAGAGTCCAAGAGAAGTTCGACGCTGACCTGCATGAGTCTGGCGACGTTTTCGGCTCGTTCAATGTAACGGGACATCCAGTAGAGATGATCTGCGACGCGTGAGAGCATGGGAATAAGGGGTGAGAGACTCTTTCGAGAAGTTAGTCGGCGAGCACCCAAGTGTCTTTGCTGCCGCCGCCTTGGGACGAATTAACAACAAGGGATCCTCGTGTGAGTGCGACGCGAGTGAGGCCGCCTGGCAGGACTTTCGTTGTTTCGCCGCACAAAATGAAAGGGCGCAAGTCCACATGGCGACCCTCAAATTCTCCATCAACCAGCGTTGGATGTTGCGAAAAGTAAACGACTGGTTGTGCGATATAATTGCGAGGATTCGCAACGATGCGGTCGTGGAAATCGGCAATTTCAGCCTGTGAGGCTTTGGGGCCGATAAGCATTCCGTACCCGCCGCTTTCATTAGCGGCTTTGACAACAAGGTTCGGTAGATTTTCGAGAATGTATTTTTTATCGTCATCCCGCCAAGCGAGGTACGTTGGGACCTGTCCTAAAATCGGCTCCTGACCGAGATAGTAATCAATCATTTGAGGGACATAGGCATAGGTAACTTTGTCGTCTGCGACACCGGTTCCAATGGCATTAGCGAGAGCCACATTGCCCCGACGGACAGCATCGACGAGTCCGGGGACTCCCAGCATGGAATCTTTGCGAAATACTTTTGGATCTAGGAAATCGTCGTCGATTCGGCGGTAAATCACATCCACCTGTTGGAGTCCGTGTGTGGTACGCATGTAGACAAAGCCGTCGAGCACGAGCAGGTCGCGTCCCTCAACAATTTCAATGCCCATCTGGCGTGCCAGAAACGAGTGTTCGAAATACGCGCTGTTATGAACGCCTGGAGTGAGAAGCACCGCAACGAGACTCGCCTTTGGACGGGGGGCGACATACTGCAACACACTCCGGAGATCCGCAGGATAGGTGTCTACCGATCGGACGCCTGCGGATCCGAAAAGTTGGGGAAAAACGCGCTTCATGGCTGAGCGGTTTTCAAGCACATAAGAAACTCCGGACGGGCAGCGGCCGTTGTCTTCGAGAACCAAATATTGGCCATCGCGGTCTCGGATGAGGTCCGTCCCGCACACGTGAATATAAGTGTCTCGTGGGACACGGATGCCTACGAACTCTGGTCGAAAATGAGCGGCGCTGTGGACGACTTCGGCTGGGATCACGCCATCCTTAAGAATTTTTTGCTCATGGTAGACGTCGTAGAGGAAAAGGTTGAGAGCGGTTATTCTCTGAATCAGACCGGCTTCAATGACTTCCCATTCGTGTGCAGGAATGACGCGTGGAACGGGGTCGAAGGGGAAGACGCGCTCGGTGCCCTGCTGATCTCCGTAAACGGTGAAGGTAACGCCGTGTTTAAGGAATAGCAGTTCGAGACTCTTGACCTTTTGCTCCAGTTCCTCTGGAAGCATGCAGCTAAAACGGTCAGCGACGTTCTGGTAGCACTCGCGGATTTTTCCGGAAGAGTCCATCAACTCGTCGAACAGGTCGGCGGGGGTGTAGGTTAGGGAAGGCACACCTCTCCATAGAGCAGATGCCTTGCCACGTACCCTGGACCGCCGAAAATGAGGGACTTAACATCGAGGGTGTCTGGATTTGTGCACTTTTAGTGCGGAGGGTGTGGATAAAATGCTACAGACCTTTGGGGTTTTACTTCACAGATTGTTCGGAAAGGGGAGTGGCGTAATCTAATCAAATTGACCGTAGGGTTGATTTCACTGCCCTCACGTTTCCCACCTCATGAACAGACGTATCTTTGTTTCGCGATCCCTGTCGGCGCTGGGTGCCATGCATATGGCTGCAAATGGTCTAGCTGTGGAAGTTCTTAGAGCGACTCGTTCCACTCGGTGGAAGGTTGGGGTGATGGGAAATACTGGCCGTGGCAATTACGGGCACGGGCTGGATACGGTTTGGTTGCGTGTTCCGGAGGCTGAGATCGCTGGGGTATCAGATCCCGATGCAGCAGGTTTGGCGGCTGCTCAAAAGAGGCTGAATGTGCAGGCGGGATTTGGAGATTTTCGTGAGATGTTGGAGCGCGTGCAGCCAGAGTTAGTCGTGGTGGCGTCACGTCATGTGGATATGCATTTTGAGATGATGAAAGCCGCCATCGAGCATGGGGTGCGCGGCATTTACGTGGAAAAGCCTTTTGTGAGGACGTCAGGCGAGGGACGGTCAATTTTGACGCTGGCGCGGGAGCGTGGTACGAAGGTCGCGATAGCCCACCGTAATCGCTATCATCCGGCGCTTCCGGAGGCTCTGCGTTTAATTCGGTCGGGGGTTTTGGGAAAGCCTTTGGAGATTCGAGGACGTGGGAAAGAAGATGCTCGTGGAGGCGGTCAGGATCTTTGGGTATTGGGATCGCACCTGCTCAATTTGGTGCCTGTTTTTGCGGGGAACCCAGTGGGTTGCTCGGCCTCGATTTTTGAGAAGGGACGTGAGGCAACGTCTTCGGATTACAAGGAAGGGGATGAGGGAATTGGCTCGATTTTGGGAGACGAGATTCACGCTCGTTTCGACACGGCGAGCGGGGTTCCCTTCTTTTTCTCTTCGAAGAAAAATGCGGGAGACAAATCGGCGGGATTTGGATTTCAAGTGATCTGCTCGGAGGGAATTGTGAGTGTTCGGATGGATGCAGAGCCGATGATTCATGTTCGCCGAGGGAATCCGTTTTTGCCGTCGGCGGAGACCGCAAGCTGGGAGGTCCTTTCCAGTGGGGGCCTTGGTAAGCCTGAGCCGTTGGAGAATATCAAGGAGCTCGTGGCCGGTCACATCGCCCCAGTGCGGGACTTGATAGAATCAATCACGAGTGACCGTCAGCCACTGTGCGGAGCGGCAGACGGATTGATTACGATTCGAATGATTGAATCGGTATTCGAGTCCCACCGTCAGGGGGGTGTGCGAGTGACTATTGCGAGCTAGTGGCGGATTGATTGACCGGACGTTTTGTTAAGCTTTGAGCAGAGCCTCTGGATTGAGCGCTTGAAGTGCTTTAGGGATGAAAATTCCGTTTTCTCGGATGAGCTTTCCGTCGAAGTGAATGGTCCCGCCGCCGTAGTCCTCTCGTTGAATATTGACGAGATCCCAGTGGATTTGGGATCGATTGCCGTTGTCTGTTTGTTCGTAGCACTGTCCTGGGGTGAAATGGAAAGAGCCGCGAATCTTTTCATCGAACAGGATATCCCTCATGGGTTTGAGGATGTGCGGATTGAAGGCGATGGCGAACTCGCCGATGTACCTTGCGCCTGCATCGCTGTTGAGGATCTCGTTTAACTTCTCGGTATTTGCGCTGGCTGTGGCGTGGATGATTTTACCGTCTTTGAATTCTAGGCGAACGTGATCGAACGCGGTGCCTTGATAGATGGTTGGGGCATTGTAGGTGATATGTCCTTGGACGCTGTTTTTGACTGGGGCCGTAAACACTTCACCATCGGGGATATTGTGGGCGCCGCCACACGGGATGGCGGGGATGTTTTTAATAGAGAACTTGAGGTCTGTGCCGGGCCCTCGGATTTCGACTTTGTCGGTTTTGTCCATGAGAGCCTTGAGGGCCTTCATGCCTGGGATCATTCGGGCATAGTTCAGCGTGCAAACATCGAAGTAGAAATTTTCGAAGGCCTCCGTGCTCATGCCGGCGAGTTGAGCCATAGAGGCAGAGGGCCAGCGGAGGATACACCAGCGTGTTTTTTGGACGCGCCAGTCAAGTACGGGCTTCAGTTTGCGAGAAATGAGCTTCATCTGGGCGGCAGGCACATCGCTCATCTCCGTGATGTTTGCTCCGCCTCGAATGGCGATGTAAGCATCCATCTTTTTCATTCGCGCGAGTTCGAGTGGGCTCGACACATCAAGCTGTTCTTCAGATGCGTTGAGGGCGAGAGCGCGACTGACCTGCGCTTGATGAATTTGGACGAATGGCAGAGCGCCGGCGGAGCGAACTGCGCGGACCAATGCGATTGTCATTTCTGGCGGAATGTCAAAGGCATCGAGAAGCGCCTTATCACCTTTCTTGAGCGAAGTGGAGAACGAGACGAGAAGTTTGGCGAGACGGTCGTAGCGGGGATCATGCATGGCGCTATCTCCTATCGCACAGGACCCTCTATTTGCGGAAGACAAAGTGAGCTAGGCCGTTCGATTGTGGTGAATCGTCTAGGTGCGTGGGTTACTTTGTCTTCGCAGGCGCCTCAGACCAGTCTAGGCAGATCAAAAGAGTTTCATCGCGCAGGAACAATCTGCGCTCAGCCAATACAGGGCCAGCCCAGCAAGGATATTGGAGTCCTGGGACCTGCCAGTTTCCGATTTCCTCCGGCCTTTGTGTATTAGTTGTGAAGATTCCCAAGCGTCCGCATTCGCCCAGTGCTATCAGCGTATTGTCAGCGAAAATGAGGGAACCGCGGCCATAGAAGTCTGGCGGCTTTTCGCCCGGCCTGAGTTTTGAATGTCCCGCGTTTGGCCAACCTTCAAATCGGTCCCACAACAGATTTCCATTGCTCCAGCGGACACAACGGAACTGGGCGTCAGGCTCATTGCGTCCGCTGAATCCGAAAAGGAAACCTGAAGCGAGGACTGGGCGACTCCAGTGCATTTCTAGTTGAAGTCCCCGCCAAACCTCATCGACCGATTTTCCGTCTGGATTGACTTTGAGTAGGATTGATCCGTTCCGAAAGTAAGCGGATGAGATGAGGATTTGATCGTCTTGGACGACTGGGGTCATGGCGTTTACGGAGGAGTCCTGTCTTGCACGGAACCAGTACACGAAGTTGCACGTACCGGTTTCGGGATCGAGTGAGAGAAGGCCTTGCCTGGTGACACAAAGGGCGTGCCGCTTCCCATGGATCGTGGCTAACACTGGGGTGCAATAACTGGCCTGCTTTTGGAATGCCGGATCTGCCGAGTTCCACTGAATCAGGCGTTCTCCCGGCCAACCGCGCATGGGAGCCCCATTCCAAGTCTTTTCGCCTCCGTTACTCCAAAGGGTCTGTCCATTCTCAGCATCAAAGGCAGCAACCGCTGAGTTGGGCTGTCCACCCACCATCACAATGAGTTTATTCCCTTCGAGGACGGGGCTGCTACCCACGCCGAAGAAGGCTTCAGGAACATCAAAGTCTTTTGAGGTGTCCCGTTTCCATATGATCGCGCCGCTCTTGCGATCGAGGCAAAGTAGGATTCCTTCCGCTCCGAATGTGTAGCAGTATTTTTCGGTTAGGAGGGGACTGCAACGCGGCCCGTTGTTGTATCCGAACGGATCTACAAAGTGCGAAGGGTAAGCAGTTCTCCATCCGGGTTGGCCCGATGCTGCGTCAAATGATTCGACGATCTCTTCATTGCCGGCGCGATGGTGGAGGACGAGTTGGGAGCCCTGAATGCTTGGCGCGCTATAACCCGAGCCTACGGAGCGTTTCCAGAGAATGAGGGCTCCGTCGCTGGAGAGTGATTTTCGGAGGCCGGTTTCTGGCGAGGTGTTATTGCGGGAAGGGCCCAGAAATTCTGGCCAGTCCGCTGCCGACACTAGGGCAGGAATAAGCAAAAGGAGGTTGAGAAATCGAAGCGAGAAGCGGTGTACGGGGAAGTTCATGGGTTTGGGCTCGGCTTGCCTAGCGATGTCATCGAGGGGATGCTCCGGAGGGAATCAATGAGTATGGAGAATAAACCGTTGTCAGATAACATTCGAGCTGGGTTTAAGAAAGCAGGGCTAGCGACGGCTCGGCGTCATCTTTTTGTGTGTATCGGTCCCGATTGCTGTGCGCCGGAAAAGGGGGAGGCGTTGTGGGAAATAATTAAAAACAGAGTGCGTGAGACAGGGTTGGCGGTGATGCGGACGAAAGCCGCTTGTTTCAGGATCTGCGCTGGCGGGCCATGGCTGCTCGTTTATCCGGAAGGGATTTGGTATGGCGAAGTCACGGAGGAACGATTCGAGATTATTTTTAGGGAACACTTAGAGGGGAATGCGCCTGTAGAAAGATGGATTTCAAAGTGGCATCCTTTGCCGCCAGAGCCCGAGAATGGAATGGATGCCGTTTAACTTCCGATTCCCGATGCTTTGAGCACGGTCTCGTGAACGGCGATATCGTGACTGGCGTCCCACGCGAGTGGTTTTTCGCCGCGGATGACTCGTGCGAGGTCGATGAATTCGTTGTCGTAACGGCCGCTTGGAAGAGGGAGTTTCACCTTTTGAGTTCCTTTTTTCCAGCCCTCACGAGGTTCGGCCAGTGAAAGCGTAAACTCACCGGATTCGAGCGGAAGGATCTCCACACAACCCAGCGTTCCGGTAATGAGGAAACGGCGTCGAGGACCGCCGAATGGGTCAGCGTGATTACAGCGGATTGTCGCGGTTGCTTTGGGATAGACGAACAAGGCGATTTGGTTGTCCTTCACTCCGTCTGAATGGGAGGGGGTGCATCTGGAAATGACTTCAGAGGGTTTTCCGAGGAGGGTGACGACGGCGTCGATGACGTGGCAGGCGAGTTCAAACATGCCGCCCCCTTCCAAGGCGCCGATATTTCTTCGGACGGATGAATCGGCGAGTTTTCCCATCATCGCATCGATCTCGAGAATCTCTCCCAGCCATCCTTCGCGGACGGCGTGGAATAGCCATTGGAAAGCGGGGTTATAACGCAGCATATAACCCATTTGGACAGTCAGTTCGCGCGATTCTGCCTCGAGCCGCATGGTCTTGAACTCGTTGTGATTGATGGCGCCAGGCTTATCAAGATGGACGTGTTTTCCGGCGCGGAGGACTCGCAGGGCTGTTTCGCATGAGTCCTCTATGCGAGTTTCGACTGCGACGGCTTGGAGTCCCGGCATGGCGAGGAGTGCATCTTCTGCGAGGATTGGGAGGTCGGCGTAGGGCGGCATTCCGGGAGGCGCAGCGGAGGTGGCCAGGCCAAGCACTTCGTAGAGTGAGGTGAGTCGGCGCATAGCTTCCATTTTGCCGGAAGCATGAGCGTGCTGGGTTCCGATTTGGGCGATTCGGATAAGAGGTTGCTGGGCGATCAGTTTCGGCGTCGCTGCAGCTGCTAAGGTCGCTAGGAAAGCGCGGCGGGGAAGCATGCGATATTGGGCACGGTTAGTTGTTTTTGAGGAATCCCATAGATGACATCCATTCTGCACACCGCTGTGGCCAGGCGCTAATAGGGTTTCCTGTTTGCCTCATTCCAAATCCGTGCCCTCCAAGGGCAAAAACATGGAGCTCAGCGGGCAGTCCGAGTTTTTTATATTCTAGGTAAAGCCTAGTGGCCTCGACAGGGTTGGATTTATCATCATGCGCTACGGCGAAGAACATGGGGGGCGCATCTGCTGGAATGGTAAATCCTTCTCGAAATTTGCGATCGTCATTTTTGTCCAAGAAGCCGCCGCCGTAGATCATCACTCCAAAGTCGGGCCCTCGATCATCGTCTAGATCCGGGCGAATTCTATAGGATCGTGGTCCGCGATCGCACGCGGCGTGCCCTAAAAGATTACCCCCTGCGGAGAATCCCAATAGCCCGACTCGCTTTGGATCGATTTGCCATTCTGTTGCGTGATGCCGTGCGATTCCAATGGCGCGTAAGGCATCTGCGGTCGGCTTTTCAAAGGGGTTCGCATCGTCTCGGGTTGGGGTGCGGTACTTCAAGAGGAGTGCGGTAATGCCAAGGCTGTTCAGCCAATCGCAAACCTGGATGCCTTCATGCGCATAGGACAGAAACATGAATCCGCCTCCGGGAGCGACGATGATGCATGTGCCATTTCGTTTTTCAGGTCGGTAAAGAGTGATTTCGGGATCGGTGACATCGGTTATCCGATCGACGTTTTTCCCGTACGAATCGCGGAGTTTGCGTGTGGCTTCGGAGAGGTTTGGAAGGCCGCCTGGAGCCCCCTCTGGCCAGAGCTTGACGGTCTCGCGATCAACGGCGTGTGAGGCGTGTGCTAGGAGCGCTATCAATATGAGGGCGAGGACTCGTGGCATGGGTGGAGGGGGGGTGAGAGAAGGTGCTACGAAGGGGGACCCGCGACGAGCACTTCTACTAGGGCTAATTTTGAATGGCGATCGCGGGATCGAGCCATGGGACCGAGTGAAAGCCGAGATGCATACGAGAAGCCTGGCGGCGTTTTTTTTCAGGCGTATTTTTGCCGTTTCCTTTTTCGGCTTCAAAAATCGCGTGGCGGGATGTTCAGGTGTTGGTTGTTGGCGATGGTTTTATAATTTTTCTGGGCTTGATTCTAAGCAGGCAGCCATCTCCCAATGGCTTTCATCGATGAAGTGATTTAGGTGATTTTTAAATCTTTCGGTCTCGTTCCCTCTCGTCTTATGAATCTGAATATTCGAGCCCTCCTTTTTTGGGTCGGGCTGATTGGCGTGCAAACCCTGGCACAGGGAGCCGATGAGATTCGCTCTAGGACCACTTACTCTGCAGCCTACGGGAAGACCAAAAATGCAGTCTCAGTGGATCCTGCCCGAGACTTGCCTCGGTACGCGCCAGTCGAGCCTAAGAAGGCGGTTTCGACTTGGCAGGTGAAGTCTGGATTTAGAATGGAGTTAGCGGCTCATGAGCCGCAAGTGCGAGATCCGGTTGCGATCTGTTTTGACGAACGTGGCCGCATGTTTGTGTGCGAGATGATCGACTACTCCGAAATGAGGGAGGTCAATCCGCATTTGGGACGTGTGAGCATGTTAGAGGATCGGGATGGAGATGGGATTTATGAGACGAGCACGGTGTTTGCGAATGACCTGGCTTGGCCCACTGGTTTGATCTGGGCGAATGGAGGGCTTTATGTTGGTGCTACGCCGGACATTTGGCGCTTGGAAGATAGGGACGGAGATGGGAAGGCTGAGTTTCGAGAAAAGGCGTACACTGGGTTTGGTACGGGGCTAAAGATCCTGAACGTGCAAGGATTGCTGAATAGTTTTCAGTGGGGTTTGGATAACAAAATCCACGTGTTAGCGGGTGGTGGTAATCGTGGCGTAATTAGTTCTCCAAAGCGTCCGGACCTGTCCGGCGAGGAGTTGGGTGGGCGAGACTTTTGGTTTGATCCCCTCACTCATGCGTTCGGATTTGAGTCTGGCGGCGCGCAGTACGGAATGAGTTTTGATGATTACGGTAGAAAGTTTGGATGCTCAAATTCGGATCATTTGCAGCATTGGGTTTATAACGCGGAATCAATTGCGCGTAGTAGCGCTTTTGGCATGCCTGCGGCGCGCCAGAGCATCGCGGCGGATGGTGGCGCTGCGGAGGTTTTCCGGATTAGTCCAGATGAACCTTGGAGGATTGTGCGCACTCGGTGGCGGGTTTCGGGCGCGGTGCCGGGAGGTGTGGAGGGTGGAGGGCGTGTGAGCGGCTATTTTACGGGAGCTACAGGAACGACGATTTACCGTGGCGATGCTTATGGAGCCGAGTTTGTGAATAATAGTTTTACGGGAGATGCCGGCGGACAGTTGATACATCGTAAAGTCATTCGGCCTGCGGAGGATGGCGTCAGTCTTTTGGGCGAGAGGCCTTTGGATGAGCGTGGCTTCGAGTTTGCGGCAAGTCGGGACACTTGGGTGCGCCTGGTCAATTTCGCGAATGCTCCGGATGGCTGCCTGTATGCACTGGACATGTATCGTGAAGTGATTGAGCACCCTTGGTCTATCCCGGACGAGATTAAGAGGCACCTTGACCTCAATAGCGGGAATGACCGCGGGAGGATTTACCGGATTTTACCAGCAGAAGGGGTATCGCGCGTGGGTGCGTCGGTCACTTTGGCGCAAAGCTCAGTATCGCAGCTCGTGGCGACGCTGGCGCATCCAAACGGATGGCATCGAGACACGGCGCACAGGCTTCTTTGCGAGAGAAACGACAAGGAGGCCATTCCTTTTTTGAGGATACGATTGAGGCAGGGTGGCTTGCTGGAAAAGCTTCATGCGTTGTCCGTGCTGAAAGCGTTGGGAGATTTGAGTCTGAAAGATCTTGAAGAGAGGCTTCTCGATGATTCTCCCGAGGTTCGGATTGGAGCGCTGCATTTATTGCGGGAGCAATCTCAAGGGGGATTGTTAGAGGACTCTGTTGTCCGCTCGCTTGGCCGTCTTGCGGAGGATCCCAATGCGGGAGTGCGTTTTGAATTGGCGCTGACGCTTGGGACAATGGTTAGGAAAGACGTTTCTGGGGCTTGTTCAGAATTGGCGGTTCGGCTTTTGAAAACCGATCATGCTCATCCGTGGATCGGATCCGCGCTTCTAAACTTGCCGCCTGAGTATCTTTTAAAATTCCTCTTTCCACTCATGGTGAAGGAAAGCGTCTTGGAGACCCTGAATGACGCTTTCGTTGGAAAGTTCTTAGCAATCTGTGCCTCATCCGCCTCGACTGAAGACCGGGTGCGGTTGCTTCAGTTTGTTGCAAGAGGAGAACCGAGAGTTGCGTGGGTGAACGCGATTGGAGAGGGTTTTAGAGGGGCGGGGAGTAGCTTGGAAAAGGCGGACGTGGGAGGGGTGCTTGCGCCATGGTTGGGAAGAAACGTGAAGCGGGCGGGGGATCGTTCTCTTGTTGTGGGAGATCGCTTGGGTGCGATTGAAGTGCTGAGGCATGTTTCCTCCAAAGATGCCCGAAGGGTGTTATTTGAGTGTGTTGGAAAAAGCCAACCGGCAGAAGTCCAACGGACGGCTATTCGAGTCGTTTTGCAAACGGGAATTGGACCTGAGATCGATGAAGTTATCTCGCGTTGGTTGGAATTGGAAGGGGGTGCGAGGGAGTTGGTGAAGGGCGCGCTATTATCGAAAGTGGACGGAATCATGAAGATGCTTAAGGCGGTTGAATTGGGGACGATTTCGGTAAAGGAGTTCACACCGGTGGAGTTGCAAACGTTGATTCGTTCAAAGGACGCAAAAGTAGCGGAGATCTCTCAGAGAGTGCTTGGTGCGATGCTTCCTCCGTCTCGAGAGGAAGTGGTGTCAAAATATCAAAAGGCGTTGGAACTCGCTGGGAAAGCGGAGCGTGGCAGGACCATCTTTTTGCAGCGGTGCGCCGCGTGTCACCGTGCTTCTGGGGACGGAGTGGAGGTTGGACCGGATTTGATTACGGTGAAGACCAAGGGGCGCGAAGGGCTGTTGAGTGCGATTTTGGAGCCCAACAAGGAAGTTGCTGCGCAGTATATTTTGTACACGATCAATACGAAGCAGGACGAGACGGTGTCGGGAGTTGTGATCGAGGATACGGCGACTGGGATGACGTTAAAAATGCCGGGAGGACAGCTGCGGACGATTGAGCGGGCGCAGATCAAAGGAAGTTCATCCACGGGTCAGAGTCTAATGCCAGAGGGGCTTGAGGGGGGGATGGAGGTTCAGGACATGGCAGATCTGATTACGTTTATTGAGGAGTTGAAATGACGGGCTAGCTGTAGAGTTGATGAAGCGTGTTTTGAAATTATGAGAAGGATTCTGGCGACGTTCTTTGTCTTGTTGTTGTTTGGGTGCGAGGTTGGGTTTTGCGTGGAGGGTGTTCGGTTGGCGACTTTTGATGTGGATGCGACCCCGCCTTTGGGGTCGGCCATGGCATACGACCCAGTGAAGAGACTTGATGAGTTGACGCTGCGTTGCCGAGGAGTGGTGCTTCTAGGGGCAGGAGAGCCGATTGTTTTATGTGCGGTGGACTGGATCGGGATAGCCAATGAGGGGCATGAAATATTTCGCGAGGAGCTAGCCAAAGCTGCTGGGACCTCGGCGTCTCGGGTTGCGGTCCATGCGCTGCATCAACACGATGCTCCCGGCTGTGATTTTACCGCTGAGAAATTAATTCAGGAGCTTGGAGTACAGGGATTCTCACGATTTGACGGGGAGTTTCACCGTCAGGTGATCAGGCGTGCGGCCGATGCAATTCGATCGTCGCTTGGGAGTGCGCAGGCAGTGAGTCATTATGGGTGGGGCGAGGCGGTGGTGCGTGAGGTGGCAAGTCAACGGCGCATTCGAGGAGCCGATGGCAGGATTCGGGCAACACGCACGAGTTCCACAAAAGACCCAGCGGTTCGCGCGGAACCGGAGGGAGTCATTGATCCAGTGGTTTCGGTGTTAAGTTTTTGGAATGGAGAAAAGCCTATTGCGCTGGTGAGTGCTTACGCGTGTCATCCGCAGAGTTATTATCGGCTTGGGATTCCGAGTCCCGATTTTCCGGGGATTGCGAGGTTCATTCGAGGGCAAGAACTGAACGGAGCTTTGCACGTTCATTTCAACGGGGCTGGAGGGAATGTGACAGCGGGAAAGTATAATGACGGAGCACAGGCGAACCGGATGATTCTTGCTAATCGCCTAGCTGACGGTCTCAGGGAGGCATTTGAAAAGACGCGGCGGGAGGTGCTTACACCTGATCTGGTTGGATGGGCTAGCGTGCCGGTGCGCCTTCCGATTGCGGCGCATCTGGATGAGGCGGAGTTAACGCAAAAGCTTCGCGAGACGCCGCCTCGAGGCTACATATCGTTTGCGGACCAGTTGGCATTTTTGAAGCGGCACAGGGCTGGGCATGGGATTGATGTGACATGCCTAAGGATTGGGAGTGTGCGGATGCTGCATTTGCCGGGTGAGTTATTCGTGGAATATCAGCTCGCGGCAAAGGCGATGCGGACGGATTTACAGGTATTTATGGCGGCCTATGGGGACTATGGTCCGGGTTATATTGGAACGGCGAAGGCCTATCCGGAAGGTGGATACGAAACGGGTGTAACGTCTTCGAATGTGGCTCCGGAGGTAGAGTCGGTGATTCTCGATGCGATGGGAAAGTTGCTCGGAATCGAGAAGAGTCATTGAGGTCGTGTGGGGCGGACCTGAGACTAGACTTCAAAAAGGGGGTCCCGAGGGAGACCGGCGGTCATCCGGTCTCCCTCTTGTGGTTGGATAGGCTCAGCGCTCAGTGCCTAAAGCGGGTTGTAGCGTCCCGGGACTGGAAGAGGGTAGGCGCCGTTTTGATCGGGGAGGAGCGGTGGGGTGTCTTGCAACGATTTTGGGGGCACTACAAACGGTGTGTTAGAGGCTAGGGCGTCTTGCCATTCGATTTTCTTTCCGGAGTAACCGGCCATGCGTCCCATGATGGCGGTCATGGTGCTGAGAGCACCGCGTTCCGCTTCATTGTAGGCTTCATTTTCGAAGATGGCTCGAAAGAGATCGTCGTGTTCGCGCTGATAAGGGTTGATGAGGGGTTTCTCGGGTTCGTACTTCCAAGCATTTTTCCCCGTGATCTTGAAGATATTGCGTTCGTTGATCATCTCGACTTCGCCTTGGGTTCCGTGCGCGCATTCGGCGACGTAGTCAAAGCAGCCGGGGATTTGCCGATTTTGGGCGAAGAGGCGTGAGCCATCTTCATATTCATATTCGATGGCGAAGTGATCGAACAAACTGCCTGCGTCTTTTCCGCGACGGACTTCGGCTCCGGCAACTCCCATGGCACGGATGGGGTACGAGCCTTTAATCCAGTTGATCACATCAATGTTGTGGAGGCCCTGATCCACGTGGATGTCGCCGCATTGCCACGCGAAATAGAATTGGTTGTGAAGCTGGTACTCCAGTTCGTTCCATTCGGGCTTGCGGGGGGCCATCGCTCTGGCGGTGCCCATGTTCCAGAATGTGCGTGCGTAGAGAATTTGTCCGAGCGCGCCATCCTGAATGCGTTTGACGGTTTCGATGTATCCCGGTTTATGGCGGCGCTGCAGTCCTACTCCCACTTTGAGGTTTTTTGCCTTAGCTTCGGCGGCCGCTGCCAGTACTTGACGGATGCCCGGGGCATCGACTGCGACAGGCTTTTCCATAAAAACATGTTTTCCCTGACGGACAGCCTCTTCAAACATGGCTGGGCGGAACACGCAGGGAGAGGCCAGAATGACAACGTCGCAGGCCGCGATGGCCTTTTTATAACCTTCAAATCCTAGGAAGATGCGATCTTCGGGGACATCGACTTTGTCTCCATGCTGCGCTTTGAGCGATGCGATAGCTCCGTCTGCCTTGTCTCGAAAGAGTTCCGCCATGGCGACGAGTTTGAGTGGGCGTCCGGTAGTGAGGGCTTGGTTGGCGGCGCCTGTGCCTCGACCGCCTCCGCCTACGAGCGCGAGTTTGAGTGTTTCATTGCTGGAAGCGGCGTGCGCGAAACGTGCTGGAGAGAGGGATGCGAGAACGGCGCCTCCTGCGAGGGCGCCGGTTTGAAGAAAGTCGCGACGTTTTAGTTGGGAGTTGGATGGGGATGGTTTCATGAGGAGATTCAGTGATCTATTGATCGGCACTCGTGGGTTGTGGGTTACGTTAGAGCGGAGTTTGAAGCTGGTCAAAAGCGCTTGCGAGAATCGGCGCTCCAAATGCTGAAATGACACTGCGTAAAAAGCGTCATTTACGGCTGATTTTACAGCAAACCTCCCGTTGCTAAGAAGGGGAGGCTCAGTTTCTATGGATGGATGCCCCACCCTACTCAGGACGATGCAGCGGTTCATGCCTCTCGGCGTGATTTTCTAAAGTCATCCACGGCCCTTCTAGCGACCGGTTCCGTTGCTTTCCCAAATATTTTGCGGGGCGCGCGACCGGATCAGAAGTTGAAGATTGGATTTGTTGGTTGTGGCGGGCGCGGTACTGGCGCTGCGAATCAGGCTTTGAGAGCGGATCCTAACAACATTTTGTGGGCGGTTGGGGATGCTTTTGAAGACAAGCTGACTGCGAGTTTGGAGGGCTTGAAGGGGAGTCGTGGCGCTCAGGTGGACGTGCCGGAGAGTCGTCAGTTCGTGGGGTTGGACGCGTATCAAAAGGTGATTGATAGTGGGGTGGACGTGGTGTTGCTCACGACGCCTCCAGCATTTCGCCCGCAGCATTTCAAGGCGGCTGTAGCGGCCGGAAAACACTGTTTTTTGGAGAAGCCGATGGCAACGGATGCTCCGGGGGTGCGGTCGGTAATGGAGACTGTGGAGGAGACCAAGAGGAAGAAGCTTGGTGTTTGTGCGGGTTTTTGTTGGCGGTATCACCCGGGGATGAGAGAAACCTTCAAGAGGCTTGCGGATGGAGCGATTGGAAAGCTCTTGGCCAATTATAATACCTACAACTCGGGGTCGGTGGATCGGTATCCGAAGTGGAATCGGAAGAACACCCCTCGGGATTTGGAATGGCAGTTACGGAGGTGGTATTATTTCACGTGGGCGAGTGGAGATGGAATTGTGGAGCAGGCTTGTCATAGCGTGGACAAGATGGCTTGGGCTATGGGGGATAAGCCTCCGCTGAAATGCGTTGGGCATGGTGGCAGACAGGTCCGCACGGGGGAAGATTACGGGAATATTTTCGACCATTTCTCGATCGTTTATGACTACCCAGATGCTGTTCGTGGATTTCACGCGAGTCGGCAGATCAATCTCGCGGCGGCGGCGAATACCGACTCATTTTACGGAAGTGAGGGAACTTGTGAGATTAACGGTTCGAGCAAGCAATTCGTCATTAGAGATCTCCAAGGGAAGGAGAAGTGGAGGTACACGCCGGAGAAGAGCGATATGTATCAGGTTGAGCATGATGAGTTTTTTGCTTCGATCCGTGAGGGGCGACCTTTGAATGACGGAGATCGGATGGCATCGAGCACCTTGCTTGCGATCATGGGGCGTATGGCCGCCTATTCTGGGCAGGAAATTTCTTGGGATATGGCCCTCAACTCGAAAGAGCAATTGGTTCCTTCTGTATTGGATTGGGACATGAAGTTTCCTGTTCCCCCGGTTGCGCTTCCCGGAATTACACCTTTTGTCTAGTCAACGCCCGTCTTCCCCATAAGTGGGCCTGACCTACCAAAGGCGAGCCGCGTGAGGTTAAGGCCTCACGCGGTTTCGTTTTTAAGAGATGCGCGTATATCGCCGAATTTGGCGCGAAGTGAGGGTGAACCCAACGTAGATGGTCTCCGTTCTGGGGTCGATGGCTAGCCCGTGAGGCCATTCAAAGTCATCCTCGGTAGGAGATGGTTTCGAATGGAAGGCGCTGACGAGGTCACCCGCTGGGGTTAATTTGCGCACGATTCCTTTTTCGGCTTCCAGGTTAGAGAGAACGTACAAAAAGCCCGCTGAAAAACGGACGGTGAGCGGCCGATCCACTTGGGTCCATATGTTCAAAACGTGTCCCTGCGGATCGAGGACTTGAATTCGATGATTTTCCCGGTCAGCGATATAGATTCGGTCGGATTCATCTACGGTGACGCTGTGTGGAGTTCGGAATTGCAGTGGGTTGGAACCGCGGGTTCCCCAATCGGCAAGTTTTTGTCCGGTGGGCGAAAAATGGAGGATACGAGCATTGCCGTAACCGTCGGAAACGATGAAGGATCCGTCCGAGAGAGACGCCATGTCGGTAGGCATGTTGAATCCAATTTCTTTCCCGCTGATTTCCAGAAGCTTTTCGCCGTCTGGAGTGAACGCAAAGATGGCATTCTGTCCGACATCGGAGATCCAAATTTGGCCGTGTCGATCGACACTAATTTGATGAGGCATGACGAAAGTGTTTTCGCCCCAGGCTTTAAGAATGGCACCTGAATCTGGATCGATCACGAGAATCGCGGGTCGCTGAATTCGCTGTTTTCGGAAGCCCGCTTT
Organism: Chthoniobacteraceae bacterium; assembly: GCA_947448395.1. Lineage (GTDB taxonomy): Bacteria > Verrucomicrobiota > Verrucomicrobiia > Chthoniobacterales > Chthoniobacteraceae > Chth-196. Next base: position 5,187 of record CANFNA010000019.1, on the reverse strand, counting down.
GGGATCCCAAGAGTTTTCGCCTCGGTTCAATGCGAGGATTTTCCCATCGGAGGCGACTGCAACCCCGGAGATTTGGCAACGCACAGGGTAGAGCGGGGATTTGAGGTTTGGCCAGTTTGGATCGATTTGGTGGCTTTCTTTTGAAAGCTGGGCATGAAGGCCTGAGGACGAAATTTTCAAGGAAGCGAGCCCGAGAGCCTTTAGGAAGCCCCGCTTCGAGAGGGGAGTGGGACGATGGAAGAAGGAGGGCATGAAAAATTGGAAGTGATCGAAGTAAGGAAATGAAGGCCGGTGGCCTTCTAAAAAAAGAGGTCTTTTCCAATCGATTTGTTAGCGTGACCAAGACGCATCCGCGAGGATCGGGTTTTGAGAAGCGAAAGGAGACGGCCCCGATTTTCTGTTGGAAGCAACTGTTGAAGCTCTCATTTTTATGCCGAAATCAAAATCAAAGCCTGTTGATCACCGGGGAAGTCTTTCTCTCTTGGGGCGTTCGGAAGCCAATCTGCCAAGCGCGCCGTCGGCGGATATTTTGGAAACATTCGAAAATCGCTATCCGCATCGTGATTATTTGATTCGATTCGATGCAGAGGATTTTACGTCGTTATGTCCGATTACGAAGCAGCCGGACTTTGCCACTCTCCAGATTGAGTACGTAGCCGGGCGGCGTTGTATTGAGACAAAGTCGTTGAAGTTTTACTTGGCGAGTTATCGGAACTGCGCGGCGTTTAACGAGGAGGTTGCGAACCGGATTCTCGATGATTTGGTAAAAGCCTGTGCTCCGAGAAGGATGACAGTTTTGGGACGGTTTGCATCGCGTGGGGGAATTCAGGTGAGTGTGGAGGCGAGTCACTCCGCGGCGGTGGACCGGCAACGACGGAAGTAACGGTTTTTAAGATGAGCAAAGGCGTGAAAGATTCTGCGGTGGTTCTGGTGAGTGGCGGCATGGACTCTGTCACTGCGCTTTATGATTCGGTATCCAAGGGCGCTGTAGAGGCTGCGATTTCTTTTGATTATGGAGCTCGGCATCATGCACGAGAACTTCCGCTAGCGCGGTGGCACGCCGAAAAGCTCGGAATTCGGCACGTGATCCTACCGATGACTTTTATTGGGGAGCATTTTTTGTCTGCCTTGCTCCAAGGGGGAGGCGAGATTCCGAAAGGACACTACGAGGAGTCCTCAATGAAACAGACGGTTGTGCCTTTTCGAAATGGGATCATGCTTTCAGTTGCGGCTGGATTTGCGGAGAGCTGTGGTGCGGATCGGTTGGTTATTGCGGCGCATTCTGGGGATCACGCGATATACCCCGACTGTCGGGAGACTTTCATGGAATCGATGGCGAGTGCGATCAGGCTTGGGACTTACGCGGAGGTGCGTCTTTTGCGTCCGTTTATTGAGTTGAGCAAGGGGCAGATTGTGAAGCGTGGGATGGAGCTCGGTGTGGACTTTTCACAGACGTGGTCGTGTTATGTAGGAGGGGCTCGGCATTGCGGGGAGTGTGGGACATGCGTGGAGCGCCGCGAGGCGTTCTTGTTAGCGGGAGTTTGCGATCCGACTGCGTATGAGCGCGAAGGTGCATTGCCTGTGAGGCCTTCCCGACAACATGAGGTGGATCGTAGATGAGAATTTCTGAAATTTTTTATTCGGTGCAGGGAGAGGGTAGTTTGGCTGGGGTGCCTTCGGTATTCGTTCGCACCTCAGGATGCAATTTGCGCTGTCGATGGTGTGATACCCCGTATGCATCATGGCAACCGGAAGGGGATGCGTACTCTTTAGATGCGATTTTCAATGAGGCGCTGAAATTTAAGGCGGCAAGGCATGTTGTTTTCACAGGAGGTGAGCCGATGATTGCGCCTGATTTGTCGAAGCTTGCCGAGCGGTTTAAGAACGAGGGATGGCATGTAACAATTGAAACTGCAGGCACGGTTGCGCCGCAGGGAATCCTATGTGACCTAGCTTCTATCAGTCCCAAGCTTTCCGATTCCACGCCTCGCGAAGAGGATGCTGGTGTGGGGTGGGTGGCGCGTCATGCCGCTACCAGGCTGCAGTCGGCTGTTTTAAAGCAATGGGCACAGGGGTATGCGTGCCAATGGAAATTCGTGATTTCTGATGTGGATTGTGAGGTGTCGGAATTGGAAGCGCTCATCGGTGGGATTGGTATTCCGGTCGCCAGACACGATGTTTTTTTGATGCCGGAGGGGACGAGTAGTGCTGCTATTCGCGATCGCAGTGCGGCGCTTGTTGAACTTTGCAAGGAGAGAGGGTATCGCTTTTGCGATCGGTTGCATGTGCACCTCTTTGGACACCGTCGCGGCACTTAGATCGGGTTTTGGGTCTGAAATTAGCATGGGCTACAGCGCGAGTTTGAGAGCCGCAGCTCCGGCGAAGAAAAGGAGCAATGCTTCGAACGTGCGTTGAGGAATGAGATGGAGGAGTTTTCGACCCATGAGGGTGCCCGCGATTACGAGAGGGCAAAGGGCTGCATCTAGAAGGAGTGAAGGAGCGTGAAGGAGGCCGAGCTTCCAAGAGAAAGGAAGTTTGAAGACATTAATAATGAGAAAGAACCAAGCACTGGTCCCGACAAGGTTTTCCTTTGGGAGGGAGAGGGCGAGAAAGTAGATCGCCATGACGGGACCGGCGGCATTGGCGATCATGGTTGAGGTTCCGGCCCAAAGCCCCATGGCCCATGCGAAAGCATGTGAGCGCGGGATGGAGGATGCGGATTGAGGGAATGCGGAGCGGAGGGCTTGGACGAGGACAGTGGTTAGAAGCATCCATCCAAGGATGGGGCGGAAGTGTTCCTCTGAGAGGGTCTGCATCATCCAGAAACCGATTAAGATTCCCGCGATGGTTGGTGGAAGCATGCGGACGATTTGGTTCCAGAGGGTGTGCTGGCGGAAGGCCTGCACGGCACACAGGTCGCCAAAAATGAGCAGAGGCAGAAGGACTCCGGTACTCTCCTTTGGGGGGAACGCCTGGGCCATGAGGGCGACGGTGACCATGCTCACACCGGGGAGTCCGCTTTTAGATAGGCCAACACACAGGCCTGCGCAGAGACAAAGGATCAAGAACATGCGGGGCGTTTTGGGAGTGGATGCGGGTGGTGGAAAATTGGAGGTTAGGAGGGAGGTGCAGATTTATCTCACATTGAGAGAGGAAAGAGACATCCATAAAAGCCCTGAGATCCGAATGGGAAAGAGGAGCTGCCAGCACTTCGGTATGACAAATTATTCCCTGCCCTCATTTCGCCTTGTCACCAAGATCGGAGCTGGGTGTGCGCTGATCGCTGGACTGGGTGTGTTTGTGATGTGGAGAAGTCTTGGGGCCTCTTTGGGTTGGGGCAGTGGTGAAACTGCTTTTTGGAGTGCGCTTTCGCTGTGCGCGGGAGTGGGTGTTGCAGTGTGGGTGACTGCAATGGTTTGTGGGTTGGCACTGACTCAGTTTTGGAAAAAGTCGGTGGGAGCTATTGCCTCGTCTGCTAGGCGGATAGCGGAGGGTGACCAAAGTGTCCGGTTTGGAGAGTTTGATGGGATTGTCGAGGTGCGCCATTTGGCGCGGGAATTAGAGAGATTGGTTGAAGTTCGAGAGAGGCAAGGACGAGACCTGCGCGAGACGCTGCGCCATTTTCACGCAACATTTGAAAACTCTGCGGTAGGAGTTTTTCACGTTAATCGTGAGGGGTTTTTCCAGCGAGTGAATCAGCGGGTTTGCAAAATTTTTGGGTACCAACGCGAGGATTTTTTGCAGCGTGGAATGCAGGAGATTTTACACCCTGAAGATGCAGTCAGACTGATAGACCGTTTGACGTCTGTATTTCATGGGGTGAGTGAATCATTTTGTTCTGAGTGTCGAGGATTGCACCGTTTAGATCGGCTGGTTTGGGTGCGTATCACGGTTACCCTGATGCGGAGCGATGATGGGGTTGCGGAGTACGGAATTGGATTTGTGGAAGATGTTTCAGCGCAGAGGGTGATGGAGGAGAAGTTGCTCCGTAGCGAGGCGTCATTGCGTGGCCTGATGGAGTGTAATCGCGACTCGTGCGTTGCGATTCTTGATCTCAACGGAAATGTGGTTTCTGTAAATCCAGTTGGGGCGGAATTATTGGTAAAAGCGGGAGGCGAGTTTGGGCCAGGATCGTCATGGGGAGGGCTTTGGCAACTGGGTGAGGATGGAGAATTTGAGCGAGCGCTTTATACGGCTAACTGTGGGGGCGTTGGGCGTTTTCGAGGTCAACGAAATCAAGGGAAAGAGGGGGAGGCTTGGTGGGAGGTTACTTTGACTGCAATCCCTGGGTTGGACGGGAGGTTGGAGCGGCTTTTATCGGTGGCAAGAGATGTCACGTTGCAGCATGTGGCTGCAGTGACGCTAGAGAAGGCCAAGGAATCGGCTGAAGCTGCTAGCCGAGCGAAAGATGATTTTATGTCAGCACTTTCGCATGAATTGAGGACACCACTGAGTCCGGTTCTTTTGTTGTCTGGAGAGTATGCCCGTTCGATGGAGGTGAGTTCACGGATGAGGGAGGACTTTGCGTTGATTCATCGCAATGTTCGCTTGGAGGCGCGATTGATTGACGATCTGCTTGATTTGACTCGGATTCAGCGAGGCGGGCTTTCGATGAGCGCGCGGCTTTTGGACTTGGGCTCGATTCTGTCGCAAATTTGCGAGACGGTTAGGACGGAGGCGACTGAGAAACGAGTGAGAGTGAATTTCGAGCGACCCCGCGGAGTTTGCTATGTGCGGGGAGATGGGACGCGGTTGCACCAAATCTTCACGAATCTTGTACTGAACGCGGTGAAGTTCTCAAACGATGGCGGGACGGTGAGAGTGGGGGTGGTTGAGACGGACGGCGTGATGCGTGTGAGTGTTGGGGATGATGGAATTGGGATTACTCCGGAAGAAAACGGGCGGATTTTTGAACCTTTTGCGCAAGGAGCACATGCACTGGAGCCGCATCGGTTCGGCGGATTGGGATTGGGATTGGCGATCGCGAAGATGCTGGTAGAGCGGCATCGAGGCCGAATTTGGGCGGAAAGCAATGGTCGCGGATGCGGCGCCTTGTTTTACGTCGAGTTACCGGCAGAGGTGGAGTCTGTATCGGAGGCTTTAGTGCCTGAAGAGAGGGTCGACACAGGCAGGCTGAGGGCACGTGCTCGTAAGATTTTACTAGTGGAGGATCATGAGCCTACGCGG
>CANFNA010000018.1 GCA_947448395.1 Chthoniobacteraceae bacterium | reverse complement strand
CATACAGACATCGCTAAGCTTCGGCATTTCGGGCGTAAAACCCGAGGCTTGGGCGATTTGGTTAAATGTAGCGTCTGGGGCAATGGTGGTATCGGCGGGCCCGGCCGCATGGAGCACGATCAGCGGCTCGAGTAGTAGGGAGGTGAGGAGGAGAAGGGTGGACTTCATACGAGAAACGGCTCGTGGCTATTTGAGATGTAGCTCGACCTTTTCGAGCTTCACATATTTGGAGGGTTGAAATGGGCCTTTGCGGTTCACGGAGATTGCAATGCTATTATCGCCGCGTTTAAGGGCCTCGCTGGTTACGAGAAACTCTAGGCGGGTGAGCTTTTGGGCGGCGAGGTTCCTGACCATTGCGCCTGGTGTGACCGTGGCAGGCTGAGGGTCGGGGGAAAAGATGCGTGGATCTTTCCACTGTGCATCGACGAGATCCAGCTTCAAGGAGGTGCCGTTGAGTTGCGCGGTGACTTCATCGTTCTCGACATGCTGGAATAGCACCAGTCGGAGTCGCGCTGCGGTACCCGATTTCATGGGCTCCCAGATTGGAAGTGTGAGCGTGGTGGCTGTTTGATCATTCCTCAGCTCGATGGGCAAGGGCGCATGATTGTTCGAGGAACCGTACCCTTCCTTATGGGCATAGCCGCCGCGCCGCTCGATGGGGTAATATCGCGCTTTACCGTCCATCGTCGCGAGGCTGCCGATGGTCGAGAAGACCTGCAGGTCTCGTGTATCGGTCTGTTTCAGACCGAGTTTCGTGGCCTGCTCGGGTGAGCCGATGATCCCATTGAAAACGCCCACCCCGTCTGCGCCTTGGTGGAGATAGTTGCCAAAGACGCCGCATCCAAGATCCAGCGATTGGTCCCCGTGGTAGCCGTCCGTGGCGTGGAAGCAGTCGAAGCTGGGCATGAGCTTCACGTTTGCTTTGCCCATGACTTTGCGGAAGGAGGCCACATCCACTTTGATAGTGCGTGTGCCGAGGATGAGCGCGTCCACGAGGCCTTCGCGCGCCCAGGTCTCGATATCGAGACCGTCCGTGTGACATCCCTCAACCGAATCCGGCACCCGCGCCGCGAGCAGGAAAGGGCGGCCCCGGTTGGCTGCCTGCGCCTGAAGCATCAAGCGCACGTCTTGCATGAAGCTGGTGAGGTGTTCGCGATTCTCCCATTGCTTGCCCGGAGGCAGAAAAGGCGTGTGACGGAGGAAATCGAGATGCACACCATCGAAGTCATACTGCTCCGCGACCTCGCGAATGATTGACAGCCGATAGTCGCGCACTTCCTTCACCGCATAGTTCCAAAAACCCTGCCACCACCAGGAACGGATCAGCCATTCGGGATGCGCTGATTTGACCGGATTGCGCTCCTTCATCTCTGCGAAAGTACTGATATCATACACAGCCAAGTCGCCGCGCTCGACTTCATTCATGCGCAGGCCCCACCAGATTTCCTTTCCGCGCCTGTGGCCATGCGAGATCAGCTCGTGGAAATAATCAAGACCTTGCTCCCGCCATTGAATTAAGCCCGGGTGCTGAATTGCCGGTAGGATCTTGCTGCGGTAATGGGCAACGCCCTCATTGGAGACATCAATGCAGATGGCATCGAGCTGACTGCTCGGCTGACTGGCAGTATCGAACACATAACTCATCACCGCATCCATGTCAGAGCCGAACCCTCCTTTACGCTGAATGTCCGCAGCCGGATCGTATTGAAAAAAGATACGCCGCTGATGATTCACGATGGTGGTGTGCTCGACGGAAAGGCTGACAGGTTCGGCCGCGTGCAGCGCGAGCAGAGGTGCGAGGAGGAGGGTGATAACGAGGGTGGCAAGGAGCTTCATGATTGTGGACAAGGAGAGCTATTTGCCCGCGGCGCCGTAGTTCATCCCCTGCTTGCTTTTGACGAGGTTATGCAATCCGGCGTCTTTACTGATGAGCTTTCCAGCCTGCACGTCTTCCTCGCGGAAGCGGGCGAACAGGATTTCCGCCGCACCGGTGCGCTCGCGATCGTAGTGAACGTAGATATCCCCGTTCGGAGACTGCGCGATGTCGGGGTAGGACACATTAGTGCGTTCGTCGAGCATCAGATTGCCGGACCATGTCTTGCCTTCGTCAGTTGTGAGGAAGGCGGTTAGCTCTTTCCGACCATTGGTAGATTTTGTTATGTCCTGGCCGTGGCGAATAACGAGCAGGTTGCCCGACTGGAGGCGGCGGATGATGGCCTTGCTGTTGACGTGCGGAAAGGCGGTCGACTGCGGCTGCCAAGTCTTCCCTCCGTCGTCGGAAAGGCTTTGGAAGGTTTCCTTCATGCCGCGCGATAGCATCCAGAGCTGGCCATTGTTCAACTCCACGACGCTGTGTTCGTTAAAGCAACTGTCTTTGAAAATGGTCCCGCCTCGGTAGCGCCAGTGGCCGCCCTCATCCTCGGACACAAAAACGTTCGAGCCCCGCACGGCGTCGAGTTCGTGGTAGCAATCCTCAAAGGGCTTGTCGATGTGCCAGCGCTCCCATAGCGACACTGGGAGAATCCATTCGCCGCTCTTGCGCACGATGGGTTTGTTTAGGGAAGCGCCGAAGCCGATGTAAACCGGATCGGTCCACACGGGCTTCTCCGCATCGGGATTGTCGCAGCGCACGAACCAATTACTGCAACTGCCATCGAACATGCCGACCGACTGGTGGAAGAACAGCCACAGCCGCCCCTTTGGATCGCACCAGAAGCAGCCGAGCCGCGTGCCCATCTTCAATCCGTGTGCTTGCGGATCAATGACGAACACAGGATCACGCCACGATTTGCCCTGATCATCACTGTAGCTCGCGAGCAGATAGGCATTCGGTCCGTCCTGACCCCCCGCCCAGCAGGTCCAGAGCCGGCCTTTGTGGGTGGACTCCATGCTCGCTGCCATCGCAAAGGGAAGATACTTTTGCCCATAGGCGGGCATCGGATCCAAGATGAGCTTTGGCGTGACGTGGATGCTGTTGAGGAGCTCCTGGGTAACTTTGACTGCCGTCTTGTTGAGCTTGTTCAACACCTGCCTCAGGCTGGTGTCACCGGAAGCGTTCTTGCCTGCGAGCACGTCCTCTTCTTTGAACTTCGCAAGCAAGATCTCGCCGGCGCCACCGCGATCGCGATCATAGGCGATCCAGATGAGGCCGTCCTTGTCCTGCACACCGTCGGGATACGAGACGCCGCTGCGTTCATCGAGCAGCAGGCCGTCACTCCATGTTGCGCCATCGTCGGTGGAAAGCTGCGCGGTGAGATGGCTACGACCGGTGAACTTGTAATGGTTCACCAGCAGCAGATTGCCCGAGGACAGGCGGCGGATGAAGAAGCGCGAGTGCGGCGTGGCGATGCTGGTGGGTTTGCCTTCCGTCCAGTTGCGGCCTCTATCGGAGGAAAAACTTTCCCACAGCACCTTTTCGGTGCGAACCAGCATCCAAAGCCTCCCGTCGCGCAGTTCGACAATCATGTTCTCCAGCCCCGCCTTTGGAGTCCGTACCGCGCCATGAAGCGTCCAGGTTTTGCCTTCATCTGTGGAGATGGCAACACCATGGACCTGTTTTGGATCGAATCCCGCCCACCCCGACAAGGGTTCCAGCGCGTGAATTACTGGCATGACCCACTCACCGCTCGAAAGCACGGTGGGCTTGTTCATGCGAAAGCTAAAGGGTCCATCAAACCCGACGCGAAACTCCGCACCCCATAACGGAGATGATTCATCTGGGGCATCGCAGATGCGTGCATAGACGCCGTGCTGCGTGCTGTCCTTGATGCTGCGGTTGAAGAGATACCAGAGCCGCCCTTTCGGGTCGGTCCACAGGCATGGATCATAGCAACGTGTGCCATCGTTCAACGGCAAAGCCATGGCCTGCGGCGCGGAGAAGGTCTTGCCGCCGTCGTCGCTTTGCGAGAGTACGACCGTGTTCTCCGGCTCCGGCTCTTTGGTTCCTCCGGTAAACCAAGAGACGAACACACGTCCTTTGGCCGTGCGTTCAAGTCCAGGGATGCCCTGCCAAGTGCGCTTGGCGAGGTCGATGGTGACAGGCTCGGCCGCGTGTAGCGCGGTGAGACAGCTCAAGATAAGGGCGGTGAGGACGGAGAGTAGGACGAGGGTGGGCTTCATGGTTGTCCTTTGAGGGTGAGTTTCCCAAAGCGAATCGAGCGCCGGCTCCGTTTCTCGTCACCGCTATCCCACACGGCCCGGAACTCGCTGGGTGCTGTTTCAATTAGCGTGGGGTAGGAGTTGTGGATGCCGGCGTCGAAGAAGCTACGCTCGTCGCTCCATGCGCCGTTAGCGGGCCTTACTTTGTAGCGCATGGCCATCCGGCTCCATGCTGGGCCGTCATTGTAAACGTAGAGCTGAGTACCGGTGCGCGACTGACCGAACCACCCCTCCGATACGGTGTTCCAGAGTTCCGGCTCCTCCGCGGCGATGCTCCACGTCTTGCCGCCATCGGTGCTGGTACTGGACCAAGCGCGTGGGGGATTGAGCGCGCCGCCCTCCTTTCCTCCCTCGGCGGTCCGCATGACCATCTTGAGGTGCTGCTGATCGTTGATCACGGCGATCTGGCCTTCATGCAGGAAGATTTTCCCCGGTTCAGACTGCGGCACATAACCTCCGAGTCTCCAATCAAGGAGACTGGTGCTGCGCAGCACAAATTGCTCGCGCTGGCCGAGCGGATCAGCGCGCTTTGTATTGCGGTGTGCAGGCAGCAGATAGACAGGCTGGCCGTCTTCGATGATGCGCTGGATTTCACCGAGGATAACGAGCGGCCCAGTGTAGTGCATCGCCAGTTCCACGGGATTCCAGGAGCGGCCACCATCGCCGCTGTAAGCGGCAGCGAGGTGCGAGTCCTCGCTGTCGGGGTAATTCAACGGGCAGCGCATGGCAAAGCACCACAGCACCTCCTGGCTCGGCGGATGGTAGAGCACCGCATTGCAGTAGGCGAACTGCAATGCGCCATGCTTCTGTTCATGGTCGAAGATCGTGCTCGGGATGCTCCAGGAGTCGCCGTCGTTGGTTGAAACGACGGCGTCGATGCTGCCCATGTCCCCCTTGCCCGCGATGCCCTTCTGATAGGCCACGACGAGGTGCTTTTCCTTCCACAAGGCGATGCTTGGCTGCCCTAACAAGGAAGCGCGGTGCTCCTGATCGGCAGTGCGGACAATGCGCACATCGCGGACATCGCCACTCGTTGGAGCGACGGCAACTTGGTCTTTGGCGTGCAGGACGGCCAGAGGCGCGAGCAGGAGGGCGGCGAAGAGACTGGAGTTCATGAGGTATAATTTGATGCAGCTGATTCAAGGCGCCACGCGCACGCTTAATGCATTGAGGGTGGTGCAGGTCGGTGATGTGAGCGTGAAGGTGTTAACTCCCAGCTTTAAAGCGGCTTTAAATGGTGCGGAAGAGAGGCTTAGGGTGTTGCCTGTTTTGCCGCGTGTAGATTCTGCTGCAGGGAGCGGTTGGCCGTTCAGGGTGATTGCGGGCGGCTCAAACTTGTCATCGGATTTGAAAACCATCTCGAGGCCCGCCTCCCCTGCCACAGCCGGATCATCGGCGATCACCAACTGCACGGTGGCGGGTGCGCCCGGATTCAGGATCAATGGCAGAGGCCCGCCGCCCTTGGTCAGATCACCGGCACCACCGGATTCGAGGAAGTATTCCTTAGGCAATCGAGCCAGGAGGAAGCGGTCTGCTAACTCGTCAAGGAGAGTCATCTCGTCGCGAAGGTAATAGTTAAAGAAATACAACCCGTCGGCTCCCTTGTGCCAGAGTGTGGCGATTGCAGCGCGCAAGGTCTCGGGAGTGCCGTAGCGCGGAACGTTGTTCCGGTTCTGGCGCTCGAGCGAGCCGTAAACGGGAACGCCATGACGGTGAGCAAGTGCCACCCACCGCTCCAGTGGGCAGGATGAGAAGTTCGTGCCGGGGCCCGCTATGATGGCGTCCAGCCAGCCCTCTTTGAGGAAAGCCTCCACGTCCAGACCGATTGCAAGGGCCATTTCTGGCGTCACCGGTACACGCGCTACAAGACGCAGGGGATGCCCGCGTTGTTTCGCGGCTGAATCCAGAACAGCCCGGATATCGCGGATAAAATCAGTCATGATCGGAACATTCACCTCCCCTGTGCGGAACAGCTCGGGATATCGCAGCCAGTCTAGCTCCACGCCGTCGAGGTCGTAGCGGTTGCACGCTTCGCGCAGTGTGTCGAGGTAGTAGCTTCGCACCTCGGAATGGGCATAGTCGAAGGCCACCGAAGAATTATTGATGGCCGGCCGTTTACCACGGCCCTCGATCCATGGGAGAAATCCTTCTTCCCACTCCTTTTCTGTCGGCGGCTTTAGGAAGAGGCTGTGGTGGGTGCGTCGATAGTTGTCCCACAAGTGGAGCCAGTTGAACCATCCGTGATGGACGTCGTTCATGCGCATCGAGAAGAGGAAAGTTCGGCCGTCCTTTCTCCAAAACTCGAGGATCGGCTGAAGCGGATCGTCCCCGAGGGAGGCGATGTGGTCGCGTTTCAGCTCCCAGATGGGCATGCCGAAGTTGCCGCAATAAGACAGGCCCTGCGTTTTTGTTTTGGCCAGCGGCCCGATGCGCGGCGCCAGCGCGTCGTCTAGCGAGCTGATTTTTGGAAGCGGCAGGTATTTGCCCGCAGGCACCCACAGGCCGCTGGCATGATGCTCCGGGTAGGCGGGCCATTTGAGGTCATCGCTGTCGTTATTAAACAGAACCAGCGGTAGGCCGCGGTTTTCCAGTTTCACGGATGCTTTTGGGTCGCCAGTCGCCGATAGGCTGGCGACCGGAATCACCGCCAGTTCATTTGCGGCATGGCTCTTGTGTGTGTAGCCAATGTAAAGGTTGCCTTCGCGCTCCACGGCGTACGGGTAGCTGAAGTCGGCTTTCGGATCGGATACCCCAACCGTTTCATCGCATACCGATCTGCGGACTAGGAACACCTTGCTGAAGAGCGACTCTCCGGGCTTGCTCACGGCAATGGTCAGGGGCGAGCGGTTTCCACCGGTGTCCGCCGTGGTGGTGCAAACGAGGTAGCGCTGGCCGGTGCTGAGGATGCCTGAGTAGGGCTTGCTCGTCGCCATGGGAAGGTTCGACGGCGCGCTGGGCGTCCAGGTGCGACCGTAATCCTCGCTGGTGGCTGCAAGCGCGAGCGCCTTCTTGCCGTAGCGGGAAATGTTGAGGACGCGTTGGCCTTCCACGATGACGGTGGACTCGCCCCAGATCTTACCGACCCCTGGCGCCGGAGCGATCACCACCATCTCCCAGCGCGTGAAATCATCGCCCTTGCTGATGGCCACCGCTGGCAGATCGCCCTCCACCCCATATCCGTTCGCAATTCGCGCTCCGGCCATAATCCAATTCCCGTCGGCCATTCTCTGCGGCTCCTGCATCGGCCAGAAACCGTTGTCGATCACCACCCCATGCGGTTCCCATGAATCCGTCTTCTCGTTGAGCGTGTAGGCGCGGGTGTGGGTACGCTGGAAGCGGTCGTAAAAGGCGCCCATGAAGGCCCACAACTTGGCGCCCTGCGATAGAAACACGCCGTGACTAACGCCCAGGTTTCCTTCACCCGCGTCCATCACGACGGGCGGGCCCCAACTCAACCCTCCATCGCCGCTGACGCGCACGTGCGCTTCCTCGGTGGGGGTATTTTCCTCGCCGGTGTTATAACCGTACGAGGCGTATAGCTTTCCCTTGTGCCATGCGAGGCCGACTCCGAGAGTCCACTTGCAGCCGTCCTGATCCGGTCGCTGCTTTTTGATCACATGAAACCGTGCTCCAACCACCTGAGTAAGTTCAGCAGACCTTGGGAGCGTCTGCGTGGTGTCCCAAAGCGGCAGGCCGGAGGGGGCGACCTGCTTTGCGATCTCGTGCATGCTTGAAACGGGTCGATAACCTGCGGCGATCTCCTTCCCCGTCAGCGCTCGGGGGACAATTGAGCATTCGTCCAAGGCTCCGTGAAAAGCCTGGCGCACGCCTCCCGCATCCCAGATGCCGCCGAGCGTGATGGGAGCATCCGTGGCAGCAATGGGCCGTTTGAGCTTTACCTCGCCAGCGGGCTTCCCATTCAAGAAGAGAGCAGCCTTGTCGAGTTCGACCACCAAAGTCGCCAAGTGCCAACTTCCGGGCTTCAGGGGCTCCCCGCAGGAGATCGTGTTCCACCCGTCCTGCTTCAAATGGGCATGCAATTGGCCGTTGGGTTCGATCGTGAGGCTCCACTGTCGCTCGCTGCGCGAGTAGCGATTCTTGCCGGCGAGTATCTGCTGCGCACCTGTAGGCTCGTACGGATTGAACCAGAGCGAAACGGTGAAGACATTGTTTCCGAGTGCGTTGCTGTCTTTGAGTTCAATCAATGACTCGCCATCCAGCAATAAGCTCTGGCCGAAGGCTCCGGCGGCAGGCTTCGCGGTGCCGTGAATGAGCAACGCCTCTTCCATGCCCTCTAACGTCCAAGTATGAGCGATGACTGGTGTTGCAAGGCTTAGTAGAAGAAGGAGGGCGCGGTTCATGACATTCGAATTACTTTTGCGGTCGGGTGCTTGATTTGGCATAAAGCCCTCGCGAGAATCTCATAAAATCCATGGCGCATTTCTTTTCAACGCGCATAGATAATGCGTCCAGTAATTGACCTCTGCCGCATAGCCTGAAGCCCGATTTCGCCTAGCAATGCCATGAAAAATGCAGAAATTCGCCGGCTCTCCGAGTTTCGGTCTTTGCTGGAGGGCTTTGCGGCGAGCCACGCCGCGAGAAACGCATCTGCCTCGCCTGACACCCTCAGGTGCATGCGGTCTAGTTTAAAGCAACTCATCAAGGCCGTGCGGGCCCGGGACTACGCTGGCTTCCGCAGCGCAGACCTCGAACTGCACCAGACGATTGTAGGCCTAGCCAACATTCCGACCCTTGAAGGCGCCTGGAGAGTTGTGTGGGACGGCCTGCTGCCCTTGCACAAAAAGGGCTTTGACGACTACTTTCCGGACTCGGCTACCATCGCTGAAGAGCACGAGTATCTTGTCGACACCATTGCTTTCGGTGATCCCGCCGCCGCCGAAGACGCAGCCCGCACCCACATCGAAGCCGTATGGCTGCGCATCGCAGAGCAGGCGAGGTCAAACAGCGATGCTGAAAGCAGCCCCCTCAAACGTGCCACTGTGCATATTGCCTTTCGCCTGCACTGCCCCCTGACACTTACCCACGTCGCGAACAAGATCGCCTTCACCAGCCCGGGAAACCTTTCTCGCCTGTTTCGCAGACACCACGGAGTCAGCTTCCAAGTCTACTTACAAAGACTCCGGATGGAAAAGGCTGCCGAACTCCTACGCACGACGCGCCTTCCTGTGGCCCGCATCGCAAAGCGGGTCGGCTACAACGACGCCTCCCGCTTTAGCCAGCATTTCAAACGCCTGTTTGATGCCACCCCGATCGGATATCGGACCGCTGGGCATCGCTAGGAACGCAGAAAATGGCTGACACGGCTGAGTGGAATGCTCTTGCGCGGGCGCTTTCAACGAGAACCGCTAGGCTCCTTTGCAAAAGCCGCGGGAGAATAACGCCACCAGACAAGACCGGAACTGTTTTAATCAGTTGGTTTAAATCTTCGGCGAAAAGGCTCAGTCTTTGAGCGGGATGCCTCGTGGGATAAGAGGATCGAAGCGATAGGGTGACTCGCCTGCGGCCCAGGCGATGCCTCTTAGCAGGATGGTGCGGAAGAAGGGGTCATCAAACGTCCAATCGAAGTGGCCCAGCGTAGATGCGACGACGCGGCCTTTCCCGCGCTCGTAGGCCCAGATGACGGGTTCGGCGCAGATCTGATCACCCACGATTTCATCGGAAGTGGCGAGTGCGGTGACCTTGCTACGGTCGCCTTGCAGGTTCCAGAAGCACTCGTCGGCGATGGTGAAGGTGTCGGGTAGTCCGTGAATGATGGGATGACGCGGTTCCGGCAGCTTTAGGGTGATGACCTTGTGTTTGTAGTGACTCTCCTTTCCCTTGCTGAGGCCGAGAAGGTCTACCAGTGCTGGCGACGCATTCCAGAGCACATAGTGCGACAGCACGAGACCGCCACCACGGTTTAGGAACGCCTCGATCTGCTGCTGATGCTTAGCTTCGGACAAACACCTCGGGTGTTGATACAGCAGGATGACATCCACCGTCGCAAACTGCTCCTCCGTGGGCCAATCCAAGGTGCTTAGCGCTCTGACGAGCGGTGAGCCTGAGGTGATCAAGGCGCCGTCTGTTTGCAGCTGAGGGCGATACATATTCGACACCGCCTCTTCACCGGCCCCTGCACCGCCAAGCAGCACTTTCCAACGGTTCGGAAGCACATCGTGAGAATGGGACTTGGGCGGATGATCCTTTGCACCTCCAGCGAAGAGAATGGTGAGCGGGCGAAGGGTCGCTTCCGCTGCCGGCTTCGGAGCCTGGTCGAGAACGGCAGCGACTTCCACGCGACTCCGCAATTCGGGTGTTTCGACGCCATAAGTGTTCTCGGACTCCGCTTTCGCAAGTTCGGCGAAGCCAGCCGATGTTGAGAGGATGCCGACTGAACGCTGGAGAAAGGAACGGCGGTTGATGTCGCAGGGAAGTCTTAGGGCATCGTTCATACTTTGTGCTGGTGGCGCTTGCGGTGATGTGGTTTGCGCTGCTCTCCTACCGCCCCAAGCTGCACTGTCATGACAAAGTCTTTGGGCGCACGATGGGATTGGAAATGGCGTGCAGTAGCTTCAGTTGCAAAGCCTGCACGCGCTCCCAAGCATCACATCGCTAGGATCGATCGCAATCCCGAAATGAGGGACCGTTGAGGCGTATGCATGCGCATTCGATGGTGTTGCACTGGAAAACTTGACCGCCGCCGTTCTCAATCAGCGAAAGAGTCTAATTTTTACACCTCAACGCGGTTGTTCAAGTTGTATCCAACCCATGTCCGTTTTTGCGAAAATGAAAGCTGCCCTGAAGTTGCGAATGTGTGATGAGGGGCGTGTGCACCAGCCGCTCGGCCAGATGAGCGGGTTTGTGCGATTTTCTCGCTGCGCCCGAATGACTTGCCCATTTCAGCGTAGCCCTGCAATCCGTGACTCCTCGGGCAACCGTGCCAGTTGAGTTCTGATTTTTTACGACTTCCGCCCCTTACTTCTCATGTCCAGAGGTACCATCCCGTTTTTTGCGATCTGCCTGACGAGCCTCTCTTTAGCGACGCCGGTCGTTGCCCAGCAGGTTTGCCTTCCCGCGCCGAGGCTGCTCACCGTCACGCCGATGGGCGGACAGCTCGGCACAACCGTGGATGTCACTATCACTCACCAGAACGGTGACGGCATCCGAGAGCTTTTGTTTTCAACGTCTAAGATTTCCGCAAAACCGTTGCAGGGTGCGGATGGGAAGGTGGTTCCGAACAGGTTTCAGATAACCATCGCGCCGGACGCGCCGGTAGGCGTGCATGATGCTCGGCTTCTGACAAGCCTCGGGGTCTCAGCCGCGCGAACCTTTGTGGTGGGCGGCCTGCCGGAGGTGACGCGCACTAAGGAAAATCAATCACTGGAGACGGCATGGGCTTTGCAGGCCAATTCCGTTTGCAACGCTGCAACGAGCAAGCGGGCAGTCGACTATTACTCCTTTAAAGGAGCCAAAGGCCGCCGTGTCGTTATTGACTGCAATGCGGCTCGGATTGATTCGAAGCTAAGCCCCGTTGTGATCCTCGCCGATTCGAAAGGAAATGACCTGCTTGTCAACCGAACCAGCGGCGTGCTCGACTACACTCCCGAAAGCGATGGAACTTACTTCATCAAAATCCATGACCTGACCTTTCAGGGTGGGACTGAGCATTTTTATCGGCTGGCGCTGCGAGAAATGGAAGGTTCAGGCTCGGCTCCGCGTCAGGAAATGACGGCGAGAGTCAATGCGTTTTCATGGCCTCCCGAGGGTCTAGTGCCGGTGGCTCCAGTCAGCGAGGTTGAGCCGAATAACGAGCCCTCGCAGGCGCAGAAAATCACGCTGCCGTGTGATCTTGCGGGGAGTTTTACGACTGGGGAGGACACGGACATTTTCGAGTTTCAAGCGAGCAAGGGTGAGGTCTGGTGGGTTGAGGTGGCCTCGGAGCGACTGGGGTTGAACACGGATCCGGCCGTCTTGGTTCAACGCGTCGTCAAGGATGGCGAAAAGGAGACGGTCACGGATATTGCGGAATTGGACGACATGGCCGCTCCGATGAAGATGGGCACTTATCAACCCGCGGCTTCTTATAGCGGCCCGGCTTATCAGGCTGGATCCCCCGACGTACTTGGCAAATTTGAGGTGAAGGAGGACGGCGTGTACCGGCTGCAGCTCCGGAACTTGACCAGCGACACGCGCAGCCGCGGGAATGTGTATCGACTGATTATCCGAAAGGCGCAGCCGGACTTTGCTCTCGTGGCCTGGGCTGCCCATCAAAGGTTGCGCCAGAATGATTTCGGAACGATCTCCAAGCCTATTGCCCTGAGGGCAGGCACAACGATGGCGTTCGAGGTGGTGACGGTGCGCCGCGATGGATTCGACGGCGAGATCAACTTGGGTATGGAGGACCTGCCTCCAGGCGTGACGGCCACCGGTTTGACGATTCCGGCGGGCAAGGTGCAGGGAATGCTTTTTATTACGGCCGCAGAGGGCGCTACCCCAGCCTTCTCCATCGCCAAGATCGTCGGGCGCGCGTCCGTCAATGGAAACGTGGTGACACGCCCCTGCCGTCTTGCTTCCGTGCTTTGGCCGGTGGATTACGCGCCGAACGAACTGCCAAAATCTCGGCTCGTCTCGGATGTCCCGGTGTCTGTTACCGATTTCGAAAAGGCGCCCGTGTCTGTTGCTGCGGATGGAAGCGCCGGTTTTCAGGTCAATGTTGGAGAGACTGTGAAGATCCCGCTTCGCGTCACATGGCGTAGTGAGTTCAACGGTACTTCCATCAAGCTGAAGCCCTTTGGTTCTGTCTTCGGTGGATTGAAGGAAATCGACCTGCCTATCAAGGCGGCGACTATGGAGGCAGTCCTCGACCTAGCTTCCCTAAAGACTCCGCCGGGCGACTACACTCTGGCATTCAGCGGAATCGGCGTCATCAAACACCGTCCGAATCAGGACGCTGTGAAGGCGACTGAGGCCGAGCAAAAGAAAGTAAGCGGAGAAGTCGCCAGCCTTGCAGCCGAGGCCAAGGCCCAAGCTGAGAAAGCTGCTACCTCGGCGCCCGCGGAAGGAAAAGAAGAGGCAACCAAGGCTGCAAAAGCTGCCGCTGAAAAGCACAAGGCCGCGGAGGCCGCGATGGCTGAAGTGACGAAACGACTCAAGGCTTTGACGGACGCCGCCGCGACGAAGGATATTCTGGACTTTATTGTGTCCGAACCGATCCAAATTTCGGTGAAGCCTGCCCCTGCCGCCCAGACTGCGTCCTCGCAGACACCGGTTGCTCCAGGCGCTGCATCTTCAGGAACCGCTGTCTCTCCGCAGAAATGAGCCCTCTCGAAAATTCCCGACTTTACGCGCCCGAGCCACCTTCGGCTTCGTACTTTAAACTACGCGGCGTGCTGAGGCTGCCGAGACGAGACGGAGTTATTTGTATGAAACGATTTGAAGAAACGAAGAGTAAGGCGTCCGCCAGAGGCTGGCTCTCTGGAGCGGCTTGTGTCTTTGCGGCCGTGTGGCTGGGCCTGTCTGGTGATTCCGTGGGGGCTGACGCGACAAGCCCGTTGAATTTCGTTAACGACATCGAACCCGTTTTAACCAAGGCCAGCTGTAACTCTGGGGGCTGCCATGCGAAGGCTGGAATTGGACAGCGGGGATTCCGGCTGTCAGTGCTCGGATTCGAACCGCTTGAGGATTACGAGCACATCGTGAAGGAAGGCAAAGGACGGCGAGTATTCGCCGCGGCACCTGAGCAAAGTCTGTTGCTTTTAAAGGCCGCCAATATCGTTCCCCATGGAGGAGGCAAAAGGATCGAACCGGGGTCGGAGGAGTTCCAAACGGTGGTTCGTTGGATCAGCGAAGGGATGGTTTTTGAGCGGGAGTCCGATCCGAAGCTGGTGTCCGTCGAGGTTGAACCGTCGCGAATTTCGCTGAAGGCCGGTAGCCGTCAGCAATTGAAGGTTCGCGCCCGTTATTCGGATGGAAGTGTTCGTGACGTTTCGCGCACCGCACTATACGAGGCGAATGATAAGAGCATGGCGGAGGCCTCGGAGCAGGGTCTTGTGACCTTGCAGGACCTGCCGGGGAATGTCGCGGTGATGGTGCGTTATTCGGGTTTGGTTTCGGTTTGCAGCATCTCAATTCCGCTGGGAGCGCCGGTTGAGAAGCTTCCTCCCTCGAAAAACTTCATTGATGAACATGTTTTTGCGAACCTCAAGCGGATCGGCATCCCGCCTTCTGAGGTGTGCGACGACGCAACCTTCTTGCGCCGCGTTTCGCTGGATGTCGCGGGGCGACTGCCCACGGAGGAGGAGGCGCGGGCGTTTTTGGAGAGTCGAGATCCGAGCAAGCGCGACGCGTTGATAGAAGTGCTGCTGCGTAGTTCCGGGTACGCGGATTTTTTTGCGGGCAAGTGGGCCATGCTTCTGCACAACAAGCGCGACTTGGCGAGCGACACGGTGTCTAACTTCGCTTTCCACTCTTGGATTCGCGACAACCTGTTGGAGAATACCCGCTACGACGTGATGGTTCGGGAGTTGCTGGCTTCTACGGGTGAAATTGGAACGAACCCGGCAGTTGCTTGGTTCAAGCGGGTCAAGGAACCGCAGCAGCAGGTTGAAGATGTGGCGCAGCTGTTCCTTGGAGTCCGGATGCAGTGCGCCCAGTGCCACCACCATCCTTTCGAGCGATGGTCCCAGCGGGACTATTACAGCCTTGCGGCTTTCTTCAGCCAAGTGGGCCGCAAGCCCTCAAGTACACCGGAAGAAGAGGTTATTTTTCACAAGCGCGGCATCGCGCAGGCTGAGAACAAGAAGACCAAGCAGCAGGTCCGCCCAGCGGGTCTCGGCACCAAACCAATCGAGATTCCACCCGACGAGGATCCGCGTTTGCGACTCGCGGATTGGATGAGGGACAAGACCAATCCTTTTTTTGCGAAGGCTCTGGTGAATCGTTATTGGAAGCATTTTTTCCGACGCGGACTAGTGGATCCTGAGGATGACATCCGGGATACGAATCCGCCGACCAATCCGGAACTGCTGGACGCGCTAGCTTCGAAGTTTGTGGAAAGCGGATATGATTTGAAGGCGCTGATTCGGACGATTACGCAGTCAACCGCCTACCAGCTCAGTTCGGTGCCGAACGCCTACAACGGAATCGACCAGCAGAACTTCTCGCGCTACTATCCACGGCGCCTTCCTGCTGAGGTTCTCCTCGATGCCATCGACGGGTTGACAGGGATGCCCACGAATTTTCCAGACCTGCCCCCCGGCACGCGCGCGACTTCCCTGCCTGATAACAGCTACAACCGCACCGCCGCTTTGCTGAAGGTTTTTGGGCGCCCGGAAGGGCTCAGTGTTTGCGAGTGTGAGCGGGTAGACTCGGCAAGCCTTGCCCAGAGCCTACATCTGCTGAACTCGGCGGACATCAAAGGGAAACTGTCGGGAGCCAACGGCAGGGCGGACAAGCTTTTAAAGTCCGCTGGAACGGATGCCGACAAAATTCGGAGCCTCTATTTCACGGCGTTTTCGCGTCCTCCAGCCGTGGAGGAATTTAAACAGGCGGAGGAGTATCTTTTGCGCCCGTTGACGGATGCCAAGGGCGAGCCGATGGATCCGTTAAAGGCGAAGCGCATTTCGCTGGAAGACCTGATCTGGGCTCTCATGAACGCCAAAGAGTTTCTCTACAATCACTAAAAAATGTCCGCTCTCTTGGCCAAGAATCACGATGAACGGTCCCAATGCCAGCCACTCGTCTGGCGCGGAAGGCGCGCCCGTATCCAGCTTGGGAGCGGGCTGCCGAATGCCGGCTCCAATGAGAGTGAAGAGGGC
Source organism: Chthoniobacteraceae bacterium (assembly GCA_947448395.1). Classification (GTDB taxonomy): domain Bacteria; phylum Verrucomicrobiota; class Verrucomicrobiia; order Chthoniobacterales; family Chthoniobacteraceae; genus Chth-196. The sequence continues at coordinate 15,037 of CANFNA010000018.1, read as the reverse complement.
GCCCTCTTTGCGGGCAAGACGATGAGTGCGACGAAAGCTCGCCTTTATTCGTTGGTTATCGCGCTGCTCTCGCTTTTTACGGCTTCCGTGTTGCGAGCTGAAAAAGACTTCTTTCGGGACGTGTATCCCTTCCTTAAGGGCAATTGCGTGGCTTGCCACAATAAGACAACTACGAAGGCGGGGTTGAATATGGAGACTCCTGGGTTGCTTCGAAAAGGGGGTGAGTCCGGCCCAGCAGTGATCCCAGGAAAGGGCGCTGAAAGCCCTCTCGTTCGATTTGCGCAGCACTTGGAAGACGAGGTGATGCCTCCGAAGAATAACAAGTCGGGCGCGGTTGATCTCACAGCGGCGGAAATTGAGGTGCTCAAATCTTGGATCGACGAAGGTGCGAAGGATTCCGTGCAACAAGTACGGTCCGTGGAGTTCCGCGATATCCCAAAGAGCGTAAGTCCGATTTATTCGGTGGCGCTTGCGGACGAGGGGCGGGCCGTGGTGTGCAGCCGGGCCAACGAGTTACATCTTTACGATCTGACGACGAGAAGTTTTTTAGGAGCGGTCGGAGAAGGAAGCCTGCCTGCGCATCAGTCCAGCATTCAGTCTGTGGCGTGTAGCCCTGATGGGAAGTGGATGGCGAGTGCTGGATTTCGGGAGGTGAAGGTCTGGAGAAGGCGGGAGAACGCCGATGTACGCTGGAATCCGACTCCAGCTGCGAGCCTGACAGTGGCCGCCGGAATGAAGGCTGCGCGGGAGGTCCTTGGAGCGAATGCCGCGGGCGACTTGATCGTAATCGAAGCTGGATCGGGAAAAGAAAAGCGTCGCTATGCGGCAGTAGCGGCTGGGGCAAAAGCTTTGGAACCGTCGCCGGACGGTTCTTGTGTCTTAGTGGCATGGGAAACGGGCAAGAGCGGAGTTTGGAGCTTGAATGATTCTGCGTGGATGGGGGCGCGGGACCGGATGGAGGGCGCGATTGCGCGTTGGTCTGGGGACGGTCAGTGCTTGGCCGTAGCTGGCGCAGACAAGGTTGTCCGGATCTGGAAGCGGCCGGCTACCGAGGTGATGGACTGGACCAAGGTCGTGGAATGGGGCGCGGTTGCGACTCTTGCGGACTTGGCGTGGGATGTGAATGGGACGCGTCTCCTGGGGTGTGGCGAAGATGGAAAGGTGAGGGTCTGGAGTGCGGCGGATGGAAAAATCGTACGGGAGCTCGGGGTTGCGGGGCCTGTGTCGGCGGCGTTTTCCCAAGATGGAAAGCGGATGGCCGTAGGATGCGCGGACGGTGTGACGCGCGTGCTCGAGATAGAGTCCGGTAAAGTTTTGAGCGAGCTCCGGTTGGACAGGGAGGCGACAAAGCGGGTTGAGACGGCGGAGTTAGACTTGGGCCGACATGGGTTGGACGTGGGACATCTCACCAAGGAGGTGGCTCGCGTAGATGGCGAAAACAAGGCGCTGGACGAGCTTTTAAAGAAAGCTAACCAGACGATTGAGTCCGTGAAAAAGACGTTGCCGGAAAAGCAGAAGGCGGTGCCTCCTGCAAAGGAAGCCAGAGAGACCGCACAACAAGAACTTGAGCGGGTCGAGGCGCTGGTGAAGGCCGCTCCCAACGGAATGCCTGACGCGGCGTTGAAAAAACAAGAGAAGGACGCTCACGACAAGTTGGCAGCGGCGCTTAAGGCGGAAACAACGGCTGTTTTTGCGGTGACCGCGGCGGAGCATCAAGATTCTGATGCGAACGCCGAGATCGCTCGAATCCAAGCGTCAAAGGGGCTCAATGATCAGGCTCTTGTCGACATGAATGCGAAGTTGAAGGAATCCAAAGAAGCTCAGGCAAAGGCTTCAGAACGGTTGGCTGGGTTGAAGAAGTCGCCGATGGAAAAGGCTTACAGGCCGCTCAGTGTTGGATTTAGTCCCGACGGTGCAAGGGTGGGGGTTCTTGGCTCCGATGGACGCGTGCGGGAGTGGTCGCTCGTCACCAACCTTTCAACGGCGCTGGGAGTCATTTCCGAAGATCCTCTCCTTGGAGGAAGGCTGGCGTACCGCACAGATGGTCGCATTGTTGCGGTGAGTGTTTCCGGGACTGTATTTGAATCCGCTTCGCTTGGAGGATGGTCTTTGGCGCGAACACTTGGGGGAGTCAAAGGAGACTTGTTTGCAGACCGAGTGAATGCGGTCCGTTTCAGTCCGGACAGCCGGACGCTGGCTGTTGGCGGGGGCGAACCTTCGCGCGCGGGGGATATCAGCCTTTGGGACGTTTCCACTGGACGGCTGCTACAGAATTGGAAAGAGCGGCACAGCGACGCAGTGTTGAGTCTGGATTTCTCGCCGGACGGGCTCTGGCTGGCTTCGGGGGCTTCGGACAAGCTGGCAAAGGTCACCGAAGTGGCGTCCGGCAAACAGGTGCATGTTCTCGAGGGGCACACGCATCATGTGCTTGGCGTGGCATTCCGAGGCGATGCTCGGGTTCTGGCAACAGCTGGTGGCGACGGCGTGGTTTTGATCTGGGAGATGAGCCGTGGGGAGCGGAGGAAGAAAATCGAGGGGTGGAGCAAGGAGGTAACCTCGATTCAGTACATTGGAAACAGTCAGGAACTTTTGACCGCTGCAGGCGACAATCAGATTCGAATTATCACGGACGAAGGGGTGCAGGTTCGAGCGATCGCGAAGCTTCCGGAATTTATGCAGTCCGCTGTAAGCGCCACGTCGGCGGTTCATGTGGTGGGAGGCGGGGAAGACAGCGTCCTACGCGTTTGGGATGGAACCAACGGCAAGGAGTTAGCTACGTTCGAGAAGCGCTAAAGATTTGTTCCGTCTAAACGAGCCATTTCCAACATCATCAACATCAACTCCTCGTAATGCGCATATGTCCGACCCAGTGACTTCCAGCTTTCTAAGGCAATGTTCAGGTCCTATTTCGCGGCGCGGTTTTATGCAGATGGGACTCGCTGGTTTTGCGAGTTTGAGTTTGCCGGGAGTGATGCGCATGCGCGCGGAGTCGCCAGCTCTGAGTAAGAAGGAGAAAACGGCGATTATCATGGTGTTTCTGCCCGGAGGTTTGTCGCACATTGATTCGTACGACCCAAAGCCGGAGACAGGCAGCGAGTACCGCGGGCCATTTCAGACGATTTCCACGAAGGTACCCGGCACCCAGCTAACGGAGTTGATGCCGATGCAGGCGAAGATCGCGGACAGATTTACAATACTCCGTTCGATGTTCCAGACTGCTCCGGGACATCCGGCGGGGACCGTGCAACTGCTGTCTGGAGATCCCGAGACGCGAGACAAACCCAAGCCTAAATACCCGGACTGGATGTCAGTCGCCCATTACTTGAGATCCAAAGAAGGGGGGCGCGAAAATCCGCTACCCAACTACATAGCAGTTAATGCCATCAATTCGACCTACCATGGTCCGACCTATCTGGGGGACGGTTATGCAGAGTTTATCGTTGGAGACGATCCAAACCGGCCGAACTTTGAGGTGCCTAACGTGGGGCTGTCTGAGGCCTCTGAGAGTCGCCGCTTGAGCGACCGAGTGGCGCTGCGGCGCAACTTAGACCGGATGGAGCGCGGCTTTGACCGGGCGGGTGAGTTGGGGGCGGTGGATCAATTTGAGACGCAGGCAATGAGTCTGCTAACAAATCCAAGAGCACGGGATGCATTTGACCTTAGCAAAGAGGATGCGCGGACACGGGACCGATACGGTCGAAACCGCTGGGGCCAGCAGCTTTTACTCGCGCGGCGACTGGTGGAGGCTGGTGTCGAGATTGTGACAAGCAGTCTTGATGGTCCGTTGTGTGGCCGTGTTGCTAACTGGGACGATCATGCGGTGAATTGCCACATATTCGATTCTCTGCGGTTCCGCATGAAGAATTACGACCAGGCCGTTTCGGCTTTGATCGAAGACATTTACGCGCGGGGTTTGGACAAGCGTGTGTTGGTAGTCGTGACCGGTGAGTTCGGCAGAACACCGAAGATCTCTTTTGAACGGAGCACGGGGGGCGGCGATGGAAGCGGCCCGACGGGGACATTGCAACCCGGCCGCGATCACTGGCCGAATGTCTTTTCAAACATCTGGGCGGGCGGCGGCATTCAGACCGGCGGAATCATCGGAGCCAGCGACAAGCGCGGGGCGGAGGTGATTGAACGGGGCTGCGGGCCGGGCGACTTCTTGGCGACGATCTATCATCACCTCGGTATCGACTATTCCAAGGTGATGATCCATGACCTCAACGGGCGCCCGACGGCCATTGTGAACGAGGGGCGTCCGATCCCAGAGCTCTCGCGAGCCTGAGACCCGCGTAGGCCCCAAACTTTGACGTAGACCCCCCGATCATTGAACAAGAGCCCCGGAGAGGCGGTTAAAAAGATGGAGCGGGTAGAGGGAATCGAACCCTCCTAGCCAGCTTGGAAGGCTGGAGCTTTACCACTAAGCTATACCCGCAGGTCCAAGAGCTTTCGTTTTTGGCCGTTGCCTAACCGAAACTCAAGTCGGAAATCGCTGAAAGCGGCGGAGGACAGTGTTGTCTGCGTGCTTAAAGAAGCGTTGAGTCGTCTCTTTTCTCCAGACGCAAGAGGTGTTTTTTTACCACTTCCACTTGCTTGGTAAGTTCAAACAGGGCTTTGAACACCTCGGCTTGGGTGCTTGAATCCTCCAGAGCAGGCGCCAATTTGTGCATCTGGGTTACTTCCCGAGCAACCTGATTGCAGGCTTCTCGCATCTGTTGCAGCGCTGTGGCTCGATCCATGGTCTTCTTCTCAATCCTTTTTGTCCAACCTGCAAGCCTCCGAATTTGGACTCGCTCCGCACCTGGCCCGCATCCCTACTTTTAGTCATGCAACCTTCCTTTTCAGAGGCTGATCGTCCGCTGGCTATTGTCACTTGTGGTCCAGCGCAGACCCCCATTGATAGGGTCCGTTGCATCACAAATGCATCTAGTGGTGAGCTCGGGGTTCTCCTGACCGAACGCCTTCTGGATCACGGGTGGAGTGTTGTTTGTCTCAAAGGGAGCGCTTCGACTTATCGCGATCCAGAGGGTGAAAAATTGAGACTATGCCGCTTTAAAACGAATCAGGAACTGATGAACAAACTCACAGGTGTCTTACATCCGGATCGAGTGCGTGTTGTTTTTCACGCAGCAGCGCTGACGGATTTTGAGGTCTCTTCTATTTTGGGGCCTGAGGGGACGGTGATGGAGAGCGGGAAAATTTCCAGCGACTGTTCCGAGGTAAAGATTCTTCTGCAGCCCGGAATCAAAGTTCTTCCGATGCTCCCGAGGGCTTTCCCGAATGCGCGAATTGTAGGCTGGAAGTTCGAGTTGGACGGGGGCCGCGAGGCGGCGATACGCCGTGCTCAGGATCAAATCACGCGAAATGGGACGCATTTGTGTGTGGTCAATGGAGGCGCTTATGGAGACGGCTTCGGTCTTGTAGACCAAACAGGTTTTCTTGCGCACTGGGAGGACCGCCAAACGCTTTCAGAAGGCCTTTTGCAGTGGCTCGACCGGTAAGTTGCACGTGAGAGGGCGTTCGAAGAGAGCACCACGTTAGAGAGACAGGCGTCCTTTCAGTGGCAAAATAGCGCCTTGCTTCTTCCTTAGAATTCGCCCGCTGCTGGATTATTGAATATGGAAAAACCCATGAGAAGCCCTCTTACCTTTGTCCTCGGAGTAATGCTTAGCCTGCTCTGTTTGAAAGCTCCAGGCGTGGGGTCTGAAACGGTATCTTCTGAGGAAGCGCAACAAACGGCAGCGGCGGTGTTTCATTTGTTTCAAACCAAGTGTAACGACTGTCATGGCGCGCATTTGGAGAAGCCGAAGGGGAAGTTTGGCTATATCATGGATTTCAAGAAAATTGCTGCGAATGAGGAGATGGTAGCGCTGGGAGATCCGTCAAAGTCGGAGCTTTTTCGATTGGTCAATGAAGATGAAATGCCTGGGGAAAAGAGCGATGTGCCACCCGCGACGGCTGCAGAAAAACTGGCGCTTCGGAGGTGGATTCAAATCGGGGCTCCGAGTGACTTGCCGAAAGCTCTAGAGGAGAAACGGCTAAAGCTTTTGGAAAAAACGCAGGCGGATGTACCCGAGCTTTCGGCGAAGGTTGGGGCGGTAGCGGAAGGGGTTGCGAAGGTGCCTAAGCCTTTTTTATTAAAGCTTTTAAGCTGGTTCGGAAAGTTTCATGCCGCATCCACGCATTTTCCCGTCGGGCTTCTCTCAGTGGCCGTTCTTTCCGAGTTTCTTGGGTGGCTGACAAAGAAGCCGACTTGGTTGGTTTGCACACGATTTCTCTTAGTACTCGGTGCTGCGAGCGCTGGATTCACAGCGGCACTTGGTTGGTTGAATGATTATTCGGGAGTTTCAGCGGTGTACGCTTTTCACAAATGGATGGGCACGGCGACGGCTTTGTGGGCCGTGTTATCTGCGGGAAACGCACTATTTTTCGAGTGCCGTGAGGGAACGATGGAGCGAAACCGACTGAGGGTGACCGTTCTCGTCGGGGCTTTGCTGGTGAGCGGAGCGGGGTTCCTTGGTGGGGCGATCACTTTTGGACTCGATCATTACCGGTGGTAGGGACTTTACGGTCTCTAGTTTGCAACAGGCACTTGAGATTTTAGGGGCTCGTGTGAAAAGTAGAGCCACCCCAACTGCCCCGCTGTGGAGAACCTTGAAATTAAACATCAGAAAGTCCTGACGGCTTGTCAGGGATATCTCGACTTGGGGATGCCGTTAGAGGCGCTCCGAGAACTCAAAACGCTGCCGGCTTCCTTGTTAAAGGAGGCCGAAGTGTTGGAGGTGAAGGTAGTGGTGTTGATTCGCGCAGAACGATGGAAGACCGCTTCAGCATCAGCCAAGAAGCTCTGTAAGCTTCGCCCAACTCATGCGGCGGGCTTCATTCATCTGGCTTTTTGTCAGCATGAGCAGGGGGACACCGAAGCGGCGCGCAGAACACTTCTGAGTGGCCCTAGTGCTTTAGAGAAAGAAGGAACGTATTTTTACAATCTCGCTTGCTACGATGCGGTCCTAGGGGACTTGGAGGCTGCGAGGAAGCATCTCGCCCGCAGCATTCGTTTAGACAAACGGTTTCGGGAGTTTGCGCGGACGGATCATGATTTGGCGGCGCTTCACCCTGAACTCAGCTAAGCATTCCGATGTCTGAGACGGCTCCCCGACTCCGAGGCTTTCCCGTAGCGCCTTTTTTTCCGAAGGAAGGCCGTCTTCATGCCATGGTTTTTGGCGAGGCTCCGGGTCCCCGGGGGGCGGATCAAAGCGGTGTTCCTTTTTGGGGTGATGGTGCGGGCCTCCCCTTGTATCGGGCTTTGGTGCGGGCGGGTCGTGCGAATGTGGCGGAAGAGGCTTGGAAAGTTTGGGATGGGGCGCTTCTGAGGGATGCTGGGATTTGGCCGGTCCTGCGCGGTGTGGCTTTGAGTAATGCTTATCCGAGTTGTCCCACCGATGACGGGATGCGTTTTCGGACGCCCAAGAGAAAGGAGCTCCAATCGGCGGAGAATGTAACTCGTCTTAATTTGGAGCTGGAGCGCGCTTCTGGGCTTGGGGCGCGGATGGCCATCACATTTGGTCGTTGTGCGGAGCAGACGGTTTTGCCTTTGGCCAAATCCCGAGGGTGGTCGGTCCTGGCGCTTCCCCACCCAAGCAGCCAAGGATTGCTGATGAGTGCCCCTAGTAAAGGAAAGGGACTAAAACTTGCGGATTTGAGAGCTGCTTGGCAAAAACGACTGGAAGAGGCGCTCCTTACGGAGTGACGCCAAGGAACAGGCAGCCCTTTCTAATTTTGACCTAACTGATCTGGAGTATTGGTTAGAAACTCGAACACGGGACCATGTTTGCGGATGGTGCGTGTCCAAAAGTCGGGACCAACGGCACCAGGTTCCAAAATGGTCCCGTCTGGGGTGTGAACGACCCAAGTTCCGGATTTGAGTTCGCCTTCAAGTTGTCCTTTTCCCCAGCCCGAGTATCCGGCGAATACGCGTAGAATAGGACCGTCCTCCTCCAACAACTCGGCTGCCGATTCGATGGTGATATCGTGTCGCCAATTCCAGACCCCTAATTCTTCCTCCCAGCGGAAGGCTGTGAGGAGGAGTTGATCGGGGCCGACTGGGCCGCCCCAGTAGACTGGAGCCATGGCCAGCAGGCCGAGGTCTTTTTTTGGCATGAAATCTTTGAGACGTTTACCTGTGGGACGGTTCAGGATGACGCCAAATGCGCCATCTTCAGCGTTGTGCATGGACATGAAGATGGCGGACCTCTCAAAGTTGGGATCGCGGAGGCTTGGATGCGCCAGCAACAGCGAGCCGGCGAGATCGTGGGTGTGCGGTTGAAATTCGAACACGGACTGAAGGTGCTAAATTTTGCGCTCAAAACAAGGAAAGAGAGCGAAGTCGGGTTTGGGGGACGTCTATGGTTGACCCTGCCGATGGATCCACTGAATTGCGGGTAGAAAAACGTCCCCCCTTTGCTACCGTTCTATTCCAATGTCCTTTTCTGAAGAACCGCTCGTGATTGCTGGGAGATCCTTTCGCTCGCGCTTGATGCTGGGCACCGGCAAGTTTTCCTCTAATCAGGCGATGTCAGAAGCGTTGCAGGCAAGCGGGACGGAAATAGTCACCGTTGCGTTGAGAAGGGCGGATCTCACCCAGACAAGAGATCCCTTCGCCAACATCTTGGAATTCATTGACCCCAAAAGGTACTTGCTGCTTCCAAATACGAGTGGAGCCATAAACGCGGAGGAAGCGGTTCGTTTGGCGCGCCTCGCTCGAGCGGCGGGCATTTCCGACTGGGTCAAACTGGAGATCCATCCAGATCCACGTTATCTTCTTCCGGACCCGATCGAAACGTTGAAGGCGGCCGAGATTTTGGTGAAAGAGGGGTTCACCGTTTTGCCTTATATAAATGCGGACCCTGTGTTGGCTCGGCGCTTGGAGGATGTTGGAACAGCGACCGTGATGCCTTTGGGCGCGCCGATTGGGAGTAATCGAGGGATTCGGACCCGCGACCAGATTGAGATCATTCTTGAGCAATGCAGTATTCCTGTGGTGGTGGATGCAGGATTGGGGGCGCCAAGTCAGGCGGCTGAGGCCATGGAAATGGGCGCAGCGGCGGTCTTGGTGAACACCGCTATCGCCATCGCCTCGGATCCCGTGCGGATGGCCCAGGCGTTTCGGATTGCTGTAGAAGCTGGCCGAATGGCGCACGAGATCGGGCTCTCTGATCCCCTTAGCGGCGCTTCCGCGACCAGTCCGCTGACGGGTTTTCTCAAACAAGGCTGAGCAGTTTCAGCATCCAGCAAGACACTTTCTATGGCATTGCTCGAAGTTCGGAATCTAAAGACATATTTTCCCGTCAAAACTGGTATTTTGCGTCGCCACACGGATGATATTCGAGCGGTGGATGGCGTGAGTTTTTCGATCGAGGCCGGTACGACGGTGGGTTTGGTGGGGGAAAGCGGTTCTGGAAAGTCGACGATTGGAAAGACACTGCTGAAGCTTGTCCCGGCATCGTCTGGGGAAGTGGTTTGGGAAGGTCAGAATATTTTACCGTTATCAGGCGATGATTTTCGACCCTTCCGTCGTCAAATGCAGATGATTTTTCAGGATCCATTTGGATCTCTAAATCCACGACACTCGATTCTTCAAATTGTGGGTGAGGCGCTGGAAATTCACTTTCCAAAAATGAACGCGGCGGAACGTCGGGATCGCGTTGCTCAACTTCTTGGGCAGGTTGGATTGAAGCCGGAAATGATGACGCGTTATCCGCACGAGTTTTCAGGAGGCCAGAGACAGCGTATTGGGATTGCGCGGGCGTTGGCGGTCGAGCCGCGCTTTATTGTTTGTGATGAGCCTGTGAGCGCGCTCGATGTGAGTGTTCAGGCGCAGATTGTTAATTTGCTCCAAGACCTGCAAGATGCGCTGGGGCTGACATATCTTTTTATTGCCCACGATCTAGCGGTGGTTGAACACATTAGTGACCACGTTTTAGTAATGTACCGCGGCAAAATTGTGGAGTCGGCTCCGGCGGATCGGATTTATGCGGAGCCCCAGCATGAATACACCCGCCGCCTGCTGGGAGCGGTGCCGAGGTTTGCGTGAGCGCGACGTCCCTGCCATGACGCCGTTGATTCGAAAACTTCTGGGCATGAATTGGCTAATCGTCGTGCTGACGATTCTGCTCTCGTTTTTTGGCGTGGTGGCCATTTATAGCGCCACGTATTTCCGCACGAATGAGTATTGGGAAAAACAACTCATCTGGGTCATGGGCGGCCTCGGGGTTTTTTTCGTCGTGAGTTTGGTTCACTATCGGTGGGTTAAATGGGCTGCGTTACCGCTGTATGTGACTGGGATTCTGCTTACCGCGCTAACTTATACCTCTTTGGGGCAGGAGCATGGTGGAGCCAAGTGTTGGTTGAAAATCCCTGGGGTCGGAACTTTCCAGCCCTCCCAGCTTGCCTTGGTCGCGGCGATTCTGACGGTTGGGTTGTTTCTCGTCCATTTCCGGAAGATGCATCCGATGGTCAAGCTGGCTTGTGTCAGTGGGATCATCGGGGGGCCCATGTTGTTGACGCTCAAACAGCCGGATTTTGGCATGACCCTCGTGTGGGTGCCTGTGATGCTTGCGATGCTCTTTATGGGGGGCATCCCCAAGCGCCACATGATCGCCATTTTTCTAATTGGCGCATCCTTGTTGCCCTTGATTGTGAACTTTGGTTTGAAGCCATACCAAAGAACGCGACTCGTGACGTTTATTGATCCAGATTTGGATCCGCAGGGGGCGAGTTACGCGATCAACCAAGCATTGATTGCAGTTGGGTCTGGTGGTTTCTCGGGGAAGGGATTCAAGGCAACAGGCACGCAAGTGGAGCAAGGTTTTGTGCCGGGCACGACGGTTCACACCGATTATATTTTTACGGCGATTGCTGAGCAATGGGGCTTTGTGGGTGGAGTATTCTTGGTTGGGGCTTTCGGAGGCCTTCTTTTGGGGTGCATCTTTTCGGCGCACAAGTCGGCCGATGACTATGGGTTGGTCATTGCCAGCGGCTTCACAGCTCAGATTTTCTTCCATGTTTACCAAAATATCGGGATGACCATTGCCATCATGCCGATTACTGGGTTGCCGCTTCCCCTGATCTCGTATGGAGGAACGTTTCTGCTGATGATCATGTTTTCCTTGGGGATCATTAACTCCATTTGGGTTCACCGAGCTGAGGTGAGCTGATTGGGAATCTTCGTTTTTTCTGTAGTCAAGTTCTCCACTTATGAATGCACCCCGCATCCTTTCTGGTATCAAACCCACAGGCCGGCCGCACCTCGGCAACTACTTTGGAATGATGCAGCCTGCCATCGCCTGGCAGGACCGCGGACAGGCGTTTTACTTTATCGCCGACTATCATGCGCTGACGACGGTCCAAGATGCGGCGGCTCTCCGCCAGCATACGCGAGACGCGGCGTTGGACTTTCTTGCTTGTGGTCTTGACCCCTCGAAGGCGGTTCTTTTTCGGCAGAGTGACGTGCCTGAGGTGACGGAGCTCGCGTGGCTGTTAACTTGTTTAACGCCGATGCCGATGTTGGAGAATTGTCATGCGTATAAGGACCATTTGGCTCGGGGCAAGGTGCCTTCGCATGGTCTCTTTGCATACCCAGTGCTGATGGCGGCGGATATCTTGCTTTACGACAGCAATGTGGTGCCGGTGGGGAAGGACCAAAAGCAGCACGTGGAGGTCACACGTGATTTGGCGGAAAAGGCGAACCGGATCTTTGGCCCGATTTTTACAGTGCCGCAGCCGAGCATTGTGCCGGAGATGGCAACGGTCATCGGGTTGGACGGACAAAAGATGAGTAAAAGTTATGGGAATACCATTGGGCTCTTTGAGGAGGAGAAAGCATTGAAGAAAAAGGTGATGGGGATAGTGACGGACTCCGCTCCGGTGGAAGCCCCTAAGAATCCGGAGGTATCCTCGATTGTCGCGCTTTACCGGTTGGTGGCGGGGGAGGCGGACGTAGGGGTGATGGAGTCTGAGTTTAGGGCGGGAGGGGTGGGTTATGGGGAATTCAAAAAGAGACTTTTTGGTGCGATTTGGGAGACATTCGCGCCTTTTCGGTCGACGCGGGCCGAATTGGCAGCGGATCCCTCAACGGTGGAGGCCGTTTTAGCAGACGGAGCGGGGCGGGCTCGCGCTGTGGCTGACCAAACAATGGCCCGAGTTCGTCAAGCCATGGGGTTGAGGTGAGCACAATGGATAAATAGCAAGAGCGCAGCCTTCTGGGAGAACCCTCGGCTGGACGATCAAAAAAAAACACCTAACATGAGTCTTCCGCACGACTTCGAACCGTGCGAAGTTGGACCCCTTATTCCCCCTGATTGAATCTGAGAAAACGATGAAATCGCCCAGAACGTTTCCGCACACTGGATATGGTCACTTTTTGTCCAGGCTCACCCTTTGTTTAAGCTTATTGGGAGCGCTCCTGATAGGGCTGGGACTCGACATAGCAGAAGCTCAGAGTCTCCGTCAGGCTCCAGTGACTCTGTCCGTAAAGTACTACGACCAGACTCAGGCCGGACTGAATAGCGCCAAGGTTTATAAAACGAGCACGACTAATCAGATTTTTTCGGCGGCTCCGGAGCTCACTGGCAAGAAGCTTCTGTGTGTTTTTGAGGGAGCAACAGGGGTGTCATTGGGGGCCGCAACCTATCAGCATTATCAGAATACCTCGGAGTTGTTTTTCCAAGTTGGCGCGAGTCTAACCGCACCCGCGCAGCTTGATTTTAATAGCCGGATCAAGATGACGACAAGGGCGTCGGATTCTGGAGCGCCCATTATTTTTGCCGATGGGAAGCCTGAGCAGACTCTGCCTGACGCCGCTACATTTCCGTACAAGCGGGGAGTGATGACGCAGGTCCGGTTGGTGGATTTAAAAATCTTCGACGAGAACGGAGGAACCGTTGGAGATTTCACGGGAACCCTTTCTCTCACGTTTGATCTTCAGAGCTATAATCCTTTGCAGGAGTTTCCTGATGCTGGCGAGCCGATGGAGGTATGGGTTCCCAGAGCGACCACTGCGAGACTTACAGGAACCTACCAGCCGACTGGCATGTTGGAGGCATCGCCTGCTGTTTTAACTCTGACTCTTGGGGCGTTCAACTCTCCCATCGTTGATGGAAATCCAGCGGTTCTTCGCCCGCCAACAATGGTTTTTTCTCAATCGAGTCGGCCGATCGTTTATCTAAATTCCGACCCCGCCAATCCGGTCACTCCGTCGATCAACGCTACGGTGAAAGTCTTGCCAGGGGTGCAAGACGGAGGGGCTGTTGTCTACGAGTGGATAAAGGATGGCACAGTACTTGCCACCGATACCGTGACTGCGAGCCTAGCGGCCGGCGCCCTAATTACCTATACGCCCGCAGCAGGAGCTAATTTTGATTCCGGCCGCTACACGTTGAAATACCACTATGAAAACGGAGACCTGAGCAGCGCTTCGAGCCAGCAGGAATTCATCGTTGTAGATCATGCGGCTCCTACCATAACCGCTCAGCCGGTGGCGCCTGCGCCTACAGACGCAGATATTGCGGGCTCTACCGTTTCTTTCAGTGTTTCGGCCGAGGGTAGTGATAGCGGCCAGTACACTTTTCAGTGGTACAAACGGAAGTCCGGTTTCCGCGAAGGTGATACTCCTCTCAGAGTTCCAAACGATTATGCAGGCGAGAATGGCGCGGTTTTGTCGACGGCCGCATCGATTGAGACCCCAGTTGCTTCAGGCATCTACCAAAGTACGTTGACGATTTCGAACATTACCTACGCGGATGCTGGAGATTATTACGCGGTGGTGACGAGCCCGCTGACTGACGAAACCGTCACAAGTGGAACGGTGCATTTTTCGCCATCGACCGCCCCCCATATTTTAGCCCAGCCAGGCGGGGATGCCTGGGTTGAAGCGGGTACCATGTACGTTTCAATGACGCAAAGTCTCTCACTGAACGTCGTTGCAGCAGGTCCGTCCCTCGGCGGTACGCTTGCGTATCAATGGTACAAGAATGGCTCTGCAATCAGAGGTGCGACTTTGAGCACTTATGTTGAGGCGCGTGTAAAACCATCTTTGGACCCTATCTTTAATCCTGTTACGAGTCCAAATGGAGACGGTGTGAAGGCGGATATGTATCAAGTCAGAGTGTCCAACAAGTACGGCTCGGTCTTGAGCAACAGGTCGTACGTGAAGGTTGTTCCCGAGTTTATGTTGCATGAAGTTGTTCCGATTGGTCGGACAAGTATTTGGATGTCCAAGTACGAGACAACGATGGCGCAGTGGAAGAACTTTGTATCCGACACCGGCTGGAAGAAGAGTTCCTACTGGAGAACAGCCACAACGGCTCCGACTCAGGTTTCGAATGTCGATTACACGAGCGCCTCTTGGCCAAGGAATCCGAGTGATGCGTATCCAGTCGCCATGATTTCTTGGGAAGAGGCTCAGGACTATTGCGCATGGCTTTCTTCCAAGAGCGGAATGAAATGGCGCTTGCCGACCCAAGCTGAGTGGACGGCCGCAGTGGGGCCCAACAAGTATCCTTGGGGCAATACTTGGCCTCCATCTGAGACCGATGGAAATTATGGAACCTCAGCGGCTCAGCCGGTGGGTAGCAGCAGTAGCTTTAATTACGGCCTCTATGACATGGGTGGAAATGTTGCTGAGTGGATGCAGGACGCCGGAACTCCCAACGCCTCTTCGTCTACCCTTCGGATGACACGGGGCGGATCATTCGTTGATATAGTGAGCGACTTGACGCTCTCTTCTCGGAACCTCAATAGGAGCTACAAAACCACTTTCCGTGCGAAGGATATTGGCTTCCGAGTTGTCTTGGAATTGCCGACAACCCTCACCCCGTAGAGGGTTCAGGAATCTTCCTATCTATTGCACTATTGGTTAAAATTTTTCACACACCTTTGGAATTGTGAGCGGTCCCAGCGGTAAAATCGCCACCGGCACTTTTTCGTAGGGGCCAAGGATGTGATGCTGGCGCTGATTGCAAAAATCGGTGCGGCGGGT
>CANFNA010000017.1 GCA_947448395.1 Chthoniobacteraceae bacterium | reverse complement strand
GATATTCGAAAGCGCAAGCCTTCCACTGTCGTCGAGTTGGAATAAACACCCCCAAGAGTTATCATCCGCGGGATAAACATGAATCGCAGAAACCTGACGCTCGCTAATACTGGGAGAGCGCTCCACCGAAATGAATCGCGTGGGATTACTCAGCTTCACGGGAAATGAAAAAGGATCATTTTCCGCCACTCGCACCTGAACGTGAAAGCCAACACTGCACGCGGTTTTTCGGGAGGCGGCCTCCGCCTCGCTCGAAAACATCGCAGCGGCCATAAAACTGGCGATCACCGCATAAAGTCGTAGCGAGGCTTTCATACCCTTCACTTTGGAGTCGCCGAAGCGAGTTTGCAAACCGTCTCACCGCTTCGTAAGAAGAGACATGATTCGCAAGGTCACCATCCCTCTGGCTCTCCTCTTCTGTTCCGTAATCGGAGTCTTTGCAGCAGACGAAAAATCTCCCGACACAACAGGTGAAACTCCCGCTCGAGGTCCAATCAGCGTCCTAAAGAGAACTTGGGGGAGCACCGTCGATGGTATCGGCTCAGCTGGAAAGTTCCTCGTCAACTCAGTGACCGGCGTTTTCTCCGGAAACTCGAAGCCCTCAAGAGCATCTAAACTTTCCGTTTCAATCAACCTCCCCTCCACTTCCATCTCCCTCGCAAAAGACCGGCAAATTGCTGCCGTGCTCGTTTTGAGCAACCTAGGCAAACGCACGCAAGTGCTTGCCTTTCCCTCCACCAAACGAGTCGAAGCGGTCCTCCGAGACAACTCCGGAAAAATCCTCGCCCGCGCCTTTGAAGACCGCCAATTCACGGACGAGGAAGGCGTGATCACCATCAACCCGGGAGAGAGTCTCGAGTTTGAATGCGGTATTCCGTCCCGCGATCTCTCCGCAGGCAGCACCTACACCCTCGAAGCCTCGATCGTAAATCAGGAGGGGCTCATCACCAGAAAACCCATCAGCGTTCTCCCCTAACCCAGTTCCTCCAAAGAACGATCACTTTCGGAAACTCGCCGGCTCGTACAAATCCACCCCCCCGTCGTCGCTTACACTGAGACGGGTGCCGTCTCCCTGGATATGCAACGCTCCATCCCCCGGATCGAGTGAAAACTCCTCCACCTTCCGCCAAGTCTGCGTTTCCCAAATCCGCACGCGGCCTTCATCGCGCGTCACCAGTAGCGGAAGCCGCGGATGCCAGACCACGCCCGTCACCGCGCGTTCGTGCGCGCGAAACTCATGTTCCACCTCCAGCGTCCGCCCGTTGCGAATCCGCACCCGCTTGTCCTCGCCGCCCTCCACCACCCAACGCCCATCCGGTGAAGCCGCGAGGGAGCGAATCTGATTCGCTGGCGCCTGCGCCAAAAGCTCTCCTGTCAAGGCACTCCAAATCGCCAGCAAGCGTTCCTCAGCCTGACCTTGACCTGTATCACCCCCCACTTTCAGAACCGGAGCCACCAAACGCTCTTCTCCAAGCCACGCCGCCGATTTTTCGGAGCGTACCCCGAGCCGCATGAACTCGAGTCCATCGCGCTTGAGGGAAGCCAGTGTATTTCCCGTAGAAAACTCCACAACAATTGCTCCCGCCCAAAGCCGATCCACCGTAGGCGCAGGCAGCGCAAAAGAGGCTCTTTCCAATTTTCTTGGCGCCCACACCTCATCCAACTGATCTCCCGTCACCCGATAAGCCGCAATCGACCGACTGGAAGGCCGGAAAACGCAGAGTCGCTTTCCGGACGCGTCCGCCGCCATGTACCATCCATTCCCTGGAAAATTGATCGAAGCATTTTTGTCGCGTTCAGGATCTCCGAAATGAGACAGCCACAGTTCAGACTGAGCGCCTCCAGGTTTTTGTGAAATTCGAACAACCTGCGTTCCACCATTCACTGGAAGCATTATCCCGAAATTCTGGAGACCGTCATAAAATCGCTGGGTTCCTTCCACAGGAGATGCCTTGCCAAAACGCCACGCTAGGATCCGCTTCGGAAAACCAATCACAAAAGCCGTGCGACTGCATGCGATCCTCGTATTATCCCCTCCGCCTGCTCTCTTCCAAACAAAAGGGCGCGCCTCCACCAAAGTCCCGTTCGAGGCATCTCGAATCTCCAGAACCGAGCCTAAAATCGAGCGCCATGACAAAACGCCTACATACTGCCCGTTGGGTTCGTGCGTCAGGCTGAGCGGTGAACCAAATCGGTAATGGGCTTCCCAGCCTAGACTACCACTCTGCAAATCGTAGACGCGCATCGACCGTGCTTGAGGCCGGGCACTAAAAAGTCGTTTCTTTTCGCAATCGATCTGAACCGTCCTAGGAAAGTTCCAAACAAATCGGGGAGTGGCTTCGCCTGACCAAAGGACCTTACCATCTGCAGCCGAAACTCTCTCCAGTTTTCCTCCGAGTGCAAAGAGGCTCTCGCTTTTTGAATCCCAACGAAAAGTCTGAACCCCGCCTCGCTTCCAGAGTTTCTGACCTGAATCCAGATCCCACGCCTCTAAATCCGCATAATAGAAAGTGGTTTTTGACCACACGAAAAGAAACTTGGAAGCCATTTCCACACCGTGACCGCCCCTCATCAAATCCCCCAGCAGCTGAGTCGTTATGGTCTCCGGCCCCTGCCTCTCTCCATCCCGCAAGCCGCGTATTTCAATATCTGCAGTCGGGCTGTTGCCTTTACGCCATAGAAGCGCGATGCGCTTGCCCTCTTCCGAAACGGAAAAACCAAACAGAGATGCCCCCTTCCGCTCGGCCTTCCAAAGCGGCGTGATCTGGCCCGTGTTGCTGTTCACGATGCAAATCTGACCGTTGGTTTGCACCGCCACCACCGAATCCGGATCGTCGGGACACTTGTCCACATGGAGCCATTCGCCGCCATTTAATGGCGCGACCTTCAAATCCGCCGAGTCGCTCCGATCCTCCAGATACTCCCAAATGCTATCACGCAAATCCGGCGGCACTTTGGCCAAGGCAGCGCGCATCGCTTCCGAATCCCCTGATTCCTCCGCAGCCTCCGCAAGTGCAACCATCGCCTTCGCCGCCTCACGTCGCGCATTCTCCGTTTCAGCCGTCGCTTTCTGTTCGTTTGCGATCGCACGGTGTTCGCTCGCACGAGCTTGTTCCTTCTCAATCCCTAGCCGCACCGTGAAGCCAATCGCGGCAAGCAGAAAAATCCCGACGGCTGTCGAGACTCCCTTGTTCCGCTTGATGAACAGCACCACCTGCCTCAGCGCTCCCGCATCCTCCGCGCTCGTCGCAAATCCGTTTTGATACGCCTCAATGTCCCCCGCGAAAGCCTCCACCGTGCCATAGCGCTTGTTCCGATCCGTGCTCATCGCCTTCAGCGTCACCGCCCGCAACGCCTCCGGCACTTCGCCTCCAATCGGCGCCGGTATTCCCTGCTCCAGCCCATCCTTCCCTCCGCTGCGCGTAATCATCGAACTGATCTCGCCCTTCTTCACTTTCGTCAGCACCTCGTTGAGCGTCTTCCCGTCAATCGGTGGCCTCAATGTGAGGATCGCGTACAGAATGCCTCCCAACGAATAGATGTCCGAACGCTCGTCCAACTCCGCCACCATCCCTTCCGCCTGTTCCGGAGACATGTACTGCGGCGTTCCCATCACATCCCCTTCCATCGTCATCCCGTAATTGCCCGTATCCTCCACCGGAGCTTTCGTCCCCCCACTCGGATCCTTTTCGCCCAGCGTCTTCGCCAATCCCCAGTCCATCACCAACACCTCCCCGTATTCCCCCACCATGATGTTCTCCGGCTTCAAATCCCGGTGCAGAATGCGCTTCGAGTGCGCAAACATCATCGCGTCACACACCTTCCGGAAAATCGTCAGCAACGTCGCGCGCGGATACTCCTTCAACGCAATCGCATCACCCCGTTTGAGATCGTTAAGTACGGCCTGCAACGTCCGTCCCTTCACCAGCTTCATCGAATAGTAGGGTCTCCTCTGCCCGTCCGTCCCAATCGCATAGATCGGCACCACGTTCGGATGCGCCAACTGCGCCAGTACTTCCGCCTCCTTCGCAAACCGCGGATCCGTTCCCCCTTGCGCCAGACTGCTCACCTTCACCGCCACTTCCCTTTTGAGCTGCGGATCCTCCCCAAAATAAATCTGCCCCATCCCACCTCGCGCGATCTCCTTCACCAACTTGTACGCCCCCTGCAAAGGCGCCTCGTCCTGTCCATTCCCCTTCATCCCAGCTTGAACCTTGCCCGTCACTGGCCCGCGTCTGGTGACCGGAATGGTCACATCCGGGTCCACGTCCTTTGCAGGCTTCTTGCGTGGAACTGGGATCGTCACATCCATGTCCGCGGAAACTACGGGCGCTGTTTTCCGAACCACCGGCAGGGTCACATCCGTCGACCCATCGGAAACGCTCTCCCCGACCGGCTCTGCCTCCATAATCTCTTTCACCACCAAGGTCACTCCAGGCAACTCCACCGAAGCCGGAATCTCTACCTCCACCCGTTCGCTAATCGCATACCCATTCACTGTCACTCCACCCACTAACCCCTCCACCTGCATCCGCCCGTCGCTCACCCACACCGCCACGTGCCGCTCAGCAATCCCCTCTGCTTGGAGCACGACATTCGAGCCCTCCCCGCTCCCGAGGACGTATTCGCCCTCGCTGAGTTCCAAGAATTGGACCTCGGCCTCTGCAACATGCACCGAAACAAGAAATCGCTTCATAGGGGTGGAAATCGACATCCGTCTTGTACGCCCAAACGGCGTCCTCCAACAAGCCTAGGTGCCGCTCGTCCTCCCCAACCAACTTCGCCTTAGCCGCAAACCCGAGTGACATCAGCCACCTACTGACATCCATCCTCACCTGCGCTTAGAAGACCTCCTCGATCTGCCAGATGAAATCGCACACATCGTCCGTCCGTGGCAACCCATGTTCGTCGCCATTTGCTCGAACTGGTGCGCATCCCTTACGAGGCGCTTTCTGGAACCACGGAAGAGGGATCCTCAGGTTGCGTGCTCTCAAAGCGGAACCTCTCAACGAACTGCCGAGCGACGCGGTGTCGGAGAAACCGCTTTTATTCGCCATTTTGCAGAGTGCCTTAGAACGAATGTTGCGCTGCATCCTCAACGCCGATTCAAGCGTATCCCTCCTCAAAGAGCCTATGCACAGGGAATCCTCGAAGCTGTGGAGGCGATTGAAGATCCGAAGCGCCTAGAGCAACTCCATGAAAGCGCTATCCGCGCCGAATCGATTGAAGCTTTCGCGCAGAAACTCTAACGCGAAACCGAAGGCCAAAAAAGGACTGTCATCCTTTGCGAAAAGGACTGTCATCCTTTGCGAATTCCTAGGCCAAGCGTGTTCTTGCAGTACGCAATACTGCGCTCGATTTGCGCTTTCTGATAAGCGCGTTCCGCCTCCTTTTTGTCCATCCCTTCAGGAGCCTTGAAAGGATCCAACGCATGGCCCTTGGACGCCAGCGCCTCGAACTTCGCGAGCACCTCAGGACGCTTGTCGTAATGCGCCCAAAACGCCTCTGTCTTATACGGAAAATGACGAGCAAAACCTGAAATCGTCTCAATCTGGACCGGAACCTTTGGGCAAAGAGCACGCCAACGCTCCATGTATTTTTGCCAGTCCACAAGCCCGTCCCCCATCGCAGTCCACTGGATCGACGCCCCCTCCCCATTCTTCCAAATCATGTCATCCCGCAAACTCGAACACACCGTGTAAGGACCAAGGCGTTCCAGCAAATCCAGCGGATCCTCAAGCGTCCACGCCGCATTCCCAGAATCAATATTCACCCCCACAAACTCCGGCCCAGCCTCCTGAATCAAATCCACCAATTCCCACGAATGCATATCCCCTGCATGATTCTCGACCGCAATCTTGATTCCCGCATCCATGGCAACCGATTTGCAGGCCTTGAGAACCTTCACCGTATCCGCAATCCGCGCCCGAATTCCTCCCGGCGTCTTCCGATCATCCGACGCACCAAGAATCACGCGAAACACCGGAGAACCGAGCGCCTTCGAAACGCGAATCCCCGTTTTGAGATGCTCTTCGGCAGTCCCCCAATTCGGTTTAAAGCGAACTGAAGTTGGGCAGATGCTCCAAGAACCCACATACAGCGAAAGCCCCTTCGAATCTGCATGCGCTTTGATTTCCCGCAGCGCCGCGTCCTCCAAAGAAGGCAGACAGTCGATGTCCGAAAGAAACAACGTGTCCACCTTCAGACTGTCCGCATATTCAATCAACTGCGGCGCCTTCCATCCAAAAGCGCGAACCGCAAAATTGTCGATTCCGAGCGGGATAGGCACCGCCGCCCCATGGGCAAATTCAGATGAAAACAAAGACGCCGCCGTCGTGGAAACGGCAACGGAAAGAAACTGTCTGCGGGTGGTGTTCATAAATCCATGGGGTTAACCAAGTCCCAATCTGATGGATGCGACCCGCGCTTGGAAGGCTCGAAATCGTGGCCCCAAACGCCGCGAATCCCAAGGTCATCCAACTGGTTAAAACACTGAAACGAGCCTCAAAAACCACCGAGGCCCCGAGTAGTGTTTTTTTTCAATTGCTGGAATTTGCCACTAACAGGGAGCAGGCCGCCTCTCATTCAGGTTCCCTGCAGCACGTGGTAATTTCGGTGCATGCCTCGGGCCCTCTGCGACTCCCCTCACCCGCTCGCCCCTCAACAGACCGAGGTCGATAAATCCTTTCATGCGCCGCTGCCGCCTCCCCCTTCTCGGTCCCCTAAGCTCACACGCCGTCGATTCCTCCCGTCATTCCTTCGGTCCTCTCTCGTTCCCATCACTGCGTGGATGGCGTGCACCATCCTCATCCTATTCCCAAAGGCCATTCTTGGCGCTCCTCGAATTGGACCAAGCCCCCGTGATTCTGGTTCCCAGACACTTCCAGCACCCACCACACCAAACACACCGACCATCCCATCCTCTTATTCAGGCTCGCCACAGAACCAAGCCGTCGCCATTCCCGTTTCTCCAACGACGATTCAGCCAAGTGAATCAAACAGCGAAACGCCGAATTCACCCGAAGAAGTCTCATCGCCTTTCGCCCAGCCTACAATCCGTGCCCTCAACGAAACCAAAACCCAGCGAGCCTATCCTTCCTTTCTTTTTGAACCAATCACAGCGGAACGCACCGCCCCTAACGACCCAACATCTCCATTCTCTCTGAACCGAGATTCGCCCATCACAAAAGCCTCGAATGATTACAAACCGATTAACGCTAGGGACAGCACCTCGGCTCCATTAACGCCTTCCGTTCTTCCAGAGCCCACCCTCGCCACTTTCGACCTCCGCTCAGCACAACTCTTGGGAGAACTCCCAACACAAACCAGCGGACCTGAGTCCCTCGCCAGATTCCAACCCTCAAAAAGCAATCGCCCGTTTCAATACCAACTGAGCCTGCTCTCGGCCGCCATTTACGACAGCAATCCAAACATCTCATCCAACTCTAAAGATCCAAATCTTCAGCTCCGCCTAGGCCCCGCGCTCAGAATGCACCTCGGCAGACCAGAAAGTGAGCTCCAAGTCGGCGCCGTCTATGAAGGTTCGAAAAACTGGTTCATCGAAGAGCCTCGCAGTCAGAACCTCAAGCAAGCCGCTGCCATCGAAGGAATCTGGCGTCTCTCTAAAACAAGCCTGAGTCTGCGCGGCGGCATCGATAGTGATCAAAGTGCTTCCCGAGACGTTGGCAGCCGAACCACCGCTCGCAACGTCTTCGCCAAACTCCAAGCCAACTATCAGGCCACGGAAAAAGTATCCTCCGAAGTCGCTCTGGACGCCACCCAGTCCAACTACGACGCCCTACTCGGGTCCAAAGAAGAACGCCTCCGCGCATTTTTAGACTACGCGCTTTCTACAAAAATTCAGACGGGAATCGGAGGCGGATTCGGAACCCTCCGACAGAAAGAAGGGGAAACTCAAAAATATACTCAGGGCCTTTTACGTTGCCTCGCTCGTCCAAGCGAAAAACTACTTTGGAATGCCTCGGCAGGAGTCGAAAGTCGACAGTTTCAGGACTCAAACCGAAGCGTATCCAATCCAATCTTCTCCTTCGGAGGCCTTTGGATGGCGACTGCAAAGACCTCCTTCGGAATCGAGGCCGAACGACGCAGCTTCGCCTCCGCTTCGCTGAAAGATCAAAATTTTGAGTCCTCAAAATTAAAACTCATCGCCCGGGAACAAATGACCGCAACGCTCGAAGGGCGAATCACGCTGGGATGCGAACGCGCAATCTATTCCGGAACCATTCCCACGGTCATCTCGGACAGAACCGACGATTACTTTATGGGGCGGGTTGATTTGCTATGGGCGTTTCATCATCGCGGAGACATCGGTGTTTTCTATGAAAGCGGGGCAAACCACTCCACTCAGGCTGAGAGCTACTCATTCCGTCGAAACCAACTGGGCATGACATTGAGCATTCACTTCTAAACCATGCAAACGTCCACGTTTACTAACCAAAGGCTCCCTTCCAATCGCCACCACGTCGACTGGAGAGTTAAATGGCTTCTGCTCGGAATTCTCATGCTTCCACTCCTTTGCAGAGTAAGCAGCGGAACGGTTCCTGAGGATGCTCCATCAAGACTATCAATCTCGTCGTTGCTGCTTTTTCCAAACTCCAATCTGCCCCCATCCAACGAGCGCGTGATTCAAGTCCAAACGGCCAATCTGATGCCGATCCAAGCAAGCCATTTTACGCCAACTCCCAGCGAGTCCTACCGTCTTTTGCCTAAGGACGTCGTCCACATCAAAGTGTTTCAAGAGGAGGAACTCGAAACCTCCGCAAGAGTCGGCAAAGGAGGGACCATCCCTTTCCCCCTGATCGGCTCCATCATCATCGGAGGACGAACAATTCCAGAGGCCACAACAGTTCTCGAAAATGCATTGCGTGAATATCTGGTGCACCCGCAAGTGGGCATTCGGATTGTCGAGTACTCAAAACGAAAATTCACCGTGCTCGGACAAGTCAATCGCCCCGGAACTTACGATTTTCCGGACGATAGCCCCCTCTCACTTTTAGAGGGAGTCGGTATGGCCGGCGGCTATACGCGCATCGCAAACCCATCAAAAATACTCGTCCGTCGAAGCGACTCTCTCGGAGAACGGGTATTCCGCCTCGACGGTAAAAAAATGGCCAAAGAAGCCAAATCCCTAAAGTTCGAGTTGTTGCCAGGTGACACCATCGTTGTTGAAGAAAGCCTCTTTTAAAGCAGTCCCGAGCGTTCCTATGAAACCTAGCCTCTCCTCGTTTGATTCCTCCGACAGTACCCCTGCCCTCATCGATTTCTCGCAGGCATATATTATTCTCCGCGAGAAATGGGCGCTCATCGCGGTTGGGTTGATTCTTGGTCTAGGAATCAGCGGTTGGATGGTTCGTTCCAAACCAAAACGATACTCAGCGACCACCGTGGTCCAGATGGAACCACAAGCTCGTATCCTGAACCATGAAAACGAGGCTCCCCAAAACCCCGTGACGGACGCTGAAATCCAAACCCTCCTCGAAACCCTTCAGAGCCGCCCATTGTTGCGGAACGCAGCGGAATCACTCGATCTTGCCAATGATCCTTTGTTTTCAGCCCGCCCCATTTCTCTGGATGAGGCCACCGATGAGCTCTCCTTCCATTTCTTCGCGAAACAACGCAGGGGCATTCCTCTCATCAATATCACCGCCTCCCATGCAGACCCAACCACAGCCCTCCGGATTTCGAAGGGCATCAGCGAAGCACTCCTCGCCCATTTCCAAACAATCCGTACAGAAGCTTTTCAAACAACTCTCACCTTCCTGAAGACCGAGACAGAGCGACAAAAAATAAGGCTCCAAAAAAGCGAGGAGGCACTCCAGTCCTTCCGCGAGCAGAACAACGCCGTATCGCTAGAGGAAAAGCAGGACACCGTCACCTCCGCGCTCAAAACCCAAGCCGCAAACCTAGCCTCCGCCCACTCCAACCGAATACGCCTTGAAACCGACTTCTCCGAGATCGAACGCTTGCGAGAACAACCCGAACTTCTCCTGAGTGTAGCCAGCGTATCTCAGCACCCTGGAATCCTCTCGCAACGCGCCCAAATCGAAGAACTCCAAAATCGCGTCCAAACCCTCAAACTCCGTTATACCGAAAAACACCCCCGTCTGGCTGAAGCTCTCGGACGTCTCCATGAATCTCAAAACTCGCTCTGGAGACAGGCGCTTCAAATCCCAGAAACTCTTCGGTCCGAACTGGAACGCGCCATTGCAACCGAGCAGAGCTTCCAAATTGCACTCCAAGAGCAAGAAAAGGAATCCATGGCTCTTAACCGACAAGCCATCGCCTACTCGGTTCTCGCACGAGACGTCGACACGGATCGAAGCCTCTATCAGGCCATCCTTAAAAGACTGAAAGAATCGGATGTGGAAGTCGGCGCACCTCCAAAAAACATCCGGATCTTTGAAGAGGCCAAACTGCCTCGGTTCCCTGAATCCCGAAAAACCATTCGAACGCTCTTCATCGGAGGAATGTTTGGAGGCCTTTTAAGCAGCGCTGTCGTTCTTGTATTATGCACGTTGAGATCCACGTGGAGATCCGTAGAGGAGCTGGAGGAAAAGACGCATCTCCCAGTACTCGCCTCCATCCCTCGCCACTCAGGCATGTCGAACCAGAAAAATTCGGATAGCCGAGGGGTTCGCGACGTTCGAATTCGGGTCGAAACCTACGAAGCGTTCCGCTCCCTCCGAACAACCTTACATTCAAGATCTCGAAGACAGCGCAGCCGTTGCCTCCTTTTCACCAGCGCATTGCCCTGCGATGGCAAAACATCCTCCACACTGGGTTATGCAATTACACTCGCTCAACAGGGGTTCCGTACCCTTCTGGTAGACGGCGATATTCGTACTCGCTCGCTCACCGAGATCCTCATGGGAAAATCGTCTCACCAAGGATTAACAGACATCATCAACGGTTTATGCAAATCCGAGGCCGCAATCGCAGAATCGCATATTCCCTCCCTCAGGATCCTGCCTGCAGGTATCTCCGATTCATCAGGATTCGAACACCTGAGTCAAAAGAACATCGTCAAAATCTTGGAAGAACTCCGGGATCAGTACGACTACATCATTATCGATAGCCCTCCGGTCCTTCCCGTCAGTGACGCCCTGATTCTCGCATCCGCAGTGGACGCAATCTGCGTAGTGGTCCGGTATGGAAGCACCCCGAAGAAGGATCTTCTCAGGGCTTTGAACATCCTTGCGGATACCGGAACCCCTATAGAAGGAATTATTCTCAATGCGGTTAGCTCGATCGCTCTACCAAAATACGATTCCCGAGATCTCTTTAGAGGACCTCTTCCCCCAGCACTCCAGACCTCCGCTTCCTAAAACTGGATTGCTAACAGCAACCCGATCCAAATTCTCCCGCTGCTTTCAATCTGATGGGGGTGGATTCTTTCCCGATTGACGCTCAGGCCCAATCACGGTGATAAGAGAGGGGTGCTGCAGGTGAGGTGGCTGAGAGGTCGAAAGCAGCGCTTTGCTAAAGCGCCGTACCCTTTAAAGGTACCGAGGGTTCGAATCCCTCCCTCACCGCCAGCACTTTCTCTCCCGAGAAACTGACGTGCATCTCTCTGAATCACGTCAGTATCAAGAAGTCGCTCCTCAATGGCGGAAAAGGCCGCGGGGCTCCCTCAAGACCCCCGTGACTTCGTGTCTTCTGATGCACGCACCCTCAAAGAATTGCCCCGTTCATCGATTGGCTCTTCGTTCCCTTTTCCTATGCCATCCCTTCCCCCCTTTGCGCCCTTCGCTTTGATCTGTGTCGCGGCCCTCGCCTCTCCGTCGAAGGCCGCGGTTCCCGACAAACCGAATTTCATTATCATCAATATTGATGACCTCGGGTACGCCGACATCGGACCGTTTGGATCAATCTTAAATCGCACGCCTCATCTGGATAAGATGGCGGCAGAGGGAATGAAGCTCACCTCGTTCTATGCGGCTCCTGTGTGTTCACCGTCCCGTGCCTCTCTCATGACAGGATGCTACCCTAAGCGAGTTCTGCCGATCCCCTCGGTCTTGTTTCCCGGAGCAGCACTTGGGCTAAATCCAGAAGAAACCACCGTCGCGAAAGTCCTCAAGAGCGTTGGATATAAAACTGCCTGCATAGGCAAGTGGCACCTCGGAGACCAAGCCGAGTTTATTCCTAACAAACATGGCTTCGACTCCTATTTCGGAATCCCTTATTCCAACGATATGGGCACCGCGGCGGAAGGCTCCAAAAGCAATCTCGGAGAACCGCTTCCGACCCCCAACCAGGCTCCTGTTGGCGGAAAGCAAGTCAGTGCAGACCCCGGCGATGGCACCGGACTGCGAGGTGCTGCCCAACCACCCTTACCGCTTTTGAAAGATTCCAAAGTCGTGGAACGCGTTGGCGTCGAGGGCCAACAGTCTATCACGCAACGCTACACCGAGGAGGCTCTTCGTTTCATCAAGACCCAAAAAGAATCACCCTTCTTTCTGTATTTGCCTCATACCGCGGTTCATTTCCCAATCTATCCCGGCCGCGATTTCCAGCATAAGTCGCCCAACGGGATCTATAGCGATTGGGTAGAAGAAGTGGACTGGAGCGTCGGCCAGATTCTCGACACGTTACGCACGCTCAAACTAGACAGCAAAACACTCGTCCTCTTCACCTCGGACAATGGCGGTACCCAAAAGGCAAAAAACACCCCTCTCCACGGATTCAAGGCAAGCACTTGGGAAGGAGGAATGCGCGTACCAACCATCGTTTGGTGGCCAGGACAGATAGCGGCCGGATCGCGCTCCGAGGAGATCACGGGAATGATGGATGTGCTCCCCACGTTTGCCTCCCTCAGTGGCGGATCCCTCCCAAAACGCAAAATCGACGGGGCCAATATTTGGCCATTACTCGCCGGCGAAAAAGGGGCAAAATCTCCCCACGTGAACGGGTTCTATTATTTCCGTGGACTGAAATTGGAGGCAGTTCGATCCGGCGATTGGAAGTTGCAACTCTCGAAACCGGATGGCGGCGGCAAGGCGCCGTCTGCTGGCGGCTCCCCGAATGCAGCACCTCAATACCCGCGCCTCTATAATTTGACTCAGGATATTGGCGAATCATCGGACGTCTCCAAAGAGCATCCTGAGCTGGTGGAAAAACTCACCGCCATCGCCCTGAAGATGAAGGATGATCTTGGTTGGGATGGGCTTGGACCCGGTTGCCGTGCGATGGGTCGTGTTTCCAATCCGAAAGTCCTCATTAGCGCTGACGGAAAAACCCTCCCTGGGGTTGATTAATTTTGGCACTTTCTGCGCCACCGTTTCCACGCACGTCGATGGGCGCTCTGAGCACGAATCAATCGCCCCTTTTTGAAAAAGGGATGTCATTTGCGATTCATTACTCTACCGCGCCATCTAATTGCTAAACAATCAGCCTCTAACGACTCTACTTAACATGCGTTACGCCACCCCTCGTTCCACAGCCGCTTTTGCGCTCTTGTTCTCTAGCGCGTTCTCCCTTTCGCTTCTTGCTCAAAATACCCCAGCCGAACTCCCCAGCAAACCGCAGTCCAACGGCCCACAATGGATTTGGTCCCAAGGCAAGGCGACCCCTGAAGCCTTTTTTGAAAAAGAGTTTCTCCTCAGCGCCCCACCCATCAGTGCCACGTTGAAAGTCGCCTGCGACAACGGCTGCAAAGTCATCATAAACGGGAAAACGGCCGCTCAGAACGAGGATTGGAACAAGCCCACCACAACCGATGCCAAGCCAATCTTACAGGCCGGAATCAACAAGGTGCAGGTTGAGGCAAAGAACGAAGGCGGCACAGCGGGACTAGTCGTCTCACTCGAAATCGCCCTTCCCGACGGCTCACGCCGCTGGCTCCAGACCGACAATTCGTGGATCGCCTCGGCCGTCCGCAGTGAACCCATGAAGCCCGCTCAAATCCTTAAACCTTACGGCGACGCCCCTTGGGGGAAGGTCTTCGAAGCTAAGGCGGGAGGCAACGGCGGTTCTGAGGTTTGCGCGGCAGCAGACATCAAAGTTCCCGAAGGTTTCAAAGTGGAATTGCTCCACAAACTCTCCGAATCAGAAGGCTCCTGGTGCGCCATGTGCGTTGACCCGAAAGGTCGCATCATCGCCTCAGACTTGAATGGAAAGCTTGTCCGTATCACCCCGCCCCCACTCGGAGGCGACCCTTCCCAATTGGTAATGGAACCGATCCCACTCGAAGTCGGACATGCCAACGGGATGCTTTGGGCTTTTGACTCCTTGTACGTGATGGTGTGCCGAGAAGGCGTTTACGAGGCCGGAGCCGGCGTCTACCGCGTCACCGACACAAACGGCGACGATGTCCTCGACAAAGTCGAACTCCTCAGAAAGGTATCAGGCCAAGGTGACCATGGCCCGCACGCACTTCTCCTCACCCCAGGCGGAAAAAGCATCACGGTGGTATGCGGAAATGCAACGCGCCTGACCGAGATGCAACACTATCAAGTACCTCCAATTTGGAAGGACGATCTCCCTCTTCCGAAGATCACGGGACATGGCTTTATGCTCGGAGCAGGTGCACCTGCCGGTTACATCGCTCGCATGTCGCCCGACGGCAAAGACTGGACACTCGTGTCCTCCGGACTCCGCAACGAGTACGACGCCGCCTACAATCGGGACGGTGAACTTTTCACCTACGACGCCGATATGGAATGGGATCTCACCCTTCCCTGGTATCGGCCTACTCGCGTCTGTCACCTCACTGATGGTGCGGAATTTGGATGGCGCAGCGTCTCCGGAAAGTGGCCAGAGGATTATGCGGACTCGCTTCCTCCCGTGATCAACATTGGGCGCGGAAGCCCAACAGGGGTCACATTTGGTTACGGAGCAAAGTTTCCAGCCCACTATCAGAACGCTCTCTTTGTTGCCGACTGGACCTACGGCAAGCTCTATGCGCTCCAATTGCGCGAACAGGGCGCCTCTTACTCCGCCGATTTGGAAGTGTTCGCCGAAGGCAAACCCCTTCCGCTCACGGATCTCGTCGTGAATCCCAAGGATGGGGCACTCTACTTTGCAGTCGGGTCACGCAAAGCGAACAGCGCCCTCTACAGGATTTCTTACACAGGCACCGAAAGCATCAAGGAAGCTGTTCCAGCCGGTAATCCAGAGGCCCGAAACCTCCGCGCCCTGCGTCATAAACTCGAAGATGCCTACCACTCCACAGATGATGCCTCGCTCGAACTCGCGCTCCAAAGCCTCTCACACGCAGATCGCTTCATTCGTTTCGCCGCGCGGACGCTCCTTGAGTTCCGTGATCCAAGCCAGTGGGCTGCACGCGCTCTGGCCCTGCCAACCCCTCAAGCCGTCGTACAAACAGCCCTCGGTCTCGCGCGCTTGGAGAAAACAGAACACCGCGAAAAGCTGTTCGGAAACCTAAAGCAACTGGACCTCGCTAAACTCGATGCCTCAACCCGCCTCGATATTGTTCGTGCCCTGCAACTCGTCTCCATCCGTTTAGGTGACCCCGATGGCCAACTGCGCGAGGATCTCCTCTCCAAACTTCACGCCGCAGTCCCAGCAACCGACCTCCGCTTCAATCAGGAGGCCGCGCAACTACTGGTCCGGTGGAACTCCCCTCTGGCAGCACAGAAAGTGTTTCCATTATTCCAAAAAGCCACCACTCAAGAAGCTCAAGTGAGCTTCGCCGCCTGTCTGCGCCTCGTGAAAAGCGGATGGCCTTCCGGCGCTCGCGAGCAGTTCTTTCGCTGGTTCCTACGCGAGGAATTCAACAAAGCCGGTAACTTGGGCAAATTCATTGCGGATATTCGCAAAGACTCGATCGCCGCGTTAACCGACGAGGAAAAGCTGGCACTCCAACCCATTCTCGAAGCCAAACCCGAGTCACGCCCAGCGCCACCCGTGGCCTCGCGCCTCTTCGTAAAAAACTGGACCACCGACGAACTCGTCTCACGAGTCGAACCCTTAATGAAACAACCGCGCCATCCTGAACAGGGAGCCGCGCTATTCCGTGAAACAGGTTGTGTGATCTGCCATGCGTTTAAAGGCGAAGGCGGCGCCGTGGGGCCGGACCTCACTCTGCTCGGAGGCCGATTCTCCGTCCGTGAAATCATCGAGAGCATCACGGAACCCAGCAAGGTCATCAGCGACCAGTACGGAACGGTCAGCATCCAACTCAAAAACGGAACCACGCATCTTGGCCGATTGGTGAACGAAGGCCCTGATCTTGTCCAAATTCAGGAAGACCTCTTCGTCCCATCTGATGTTCGCGACTTTCCTCGCAAAGACGTCGCAAAGATCGAAGCCTCCCCGATTTCGTTGATGCCTCCAGGCTTGCTGAATACATGCCATCCCGAGGAAATCGCCGATTTTGTCGCCTGGCTCACTAGCGGCTTAAAGTAACGCGCCCAGCCCCATCCAGGTTGGCTGTGCGTATCAGACCGCCCTCCATGGACTCCACAATGAAACCAACACCCCGACTCCTTGCCCTCATCTTGGCGTCTGTAAGCGCCTTTTCGCAGGTCTCAGCAGCGGACTTCCACGGATGGTCTCTCGAAAGCCCGCGCGAAGAAATTCGTCCGCAATTCTCTACGGATCAAAAAGGCAGCCTCATCATCACGCACGATGATCGCGAAGGACTCGATGGCTGGTTTCAAAAGTCTTTCCCTGTGAAAGGGGGCGACTTCTATCGCTTTGAAGTAAAACGCAAAATCAGCGGCGTGCATCGCTCCCGTCAAAGCTGTCTCGTGCGGATTTGCTGGCAGGATGATTCAGGGAAGATGGTCTCCATCGATGAACGCTCTGAGAATACGGACCCGAATCTGCCCATGCCCAGTGCAGAACCGGAGTATCCAAAGGATGGCCAGACCGATGCAGAGGGCTGGACCACGGTGGGAGGCGTTTACCGAAGCCCCTCGAAAGCTACACACGCGATTGTTGAGCTGCATCTTCAATGGGCTGCGGGTGGTCGAGTGGAGTGGAATCAAGCGACCTTCGAGAAATCCGAGGCGTTGGCAGCTCGAAAAGTACGACTAGCGACCATCCATCATCGGCCAAGTGGTAAATCAGTGCGGGAGAACTGCGAGGAGTATGCCCCCCTCATTGCTGAGGCCGGAAAGCAAAAGGCAGATCTCGTAGTGCTGGGTGAAACGGTGCCTTCGGCAAACGTAAAGGCGAAGCCTGACGAATTGGCCGAACCGGTTCCAGGGCCATCAACGGAATATTTCGGCCACCTTGCAAAGCAGCAACAACTCCACATCGTCCTGAGTCTCTACGAGCGCGCAGCCCATCTTGTTTACAACACAGCGGTGCTCCTCGGACCGGACGGCCAACTCATCGGTAAGTACAGAAAGGTTTCGCTCCCCCCGGGAGAAGCAGCGAAGGGCATTGCTCCAGGAAACGATTTTCCAGTGTTCGACACCGCAATCGGAAAAGTCGGAATGATGGTTTGCTACGACGGATTCTTCCCCGAAGTTGCGCGCGAGTTGACCAAGAACGGAGCCGAGATCATCGCATGGCCAGTTTGGGGCTGTAATCCCAAACTAGCCGAGGCGCGGGCCTGCGAAAACCATGTCTACCTCATCAGCAGCACCTTCATGAACGCTGCTTCGCGTTGGATGATTTCGGCCGTCTTTGACCACGGCGGAACGCCGATCGCACAAGCGACAAAGTGGGATTCGGTAGCCGTTGCAGAGGTTACCATGAATCATCCTTACATCGGTCCTTACAATCTCGGCGACTTTCGAAGCATGGTCGAACGCCACCGCCCGCCAGTCGCTGGAGAACTCAATTCAGTTAGCAAGTGATTGATCCAACGCGCCTAGACCGGAGGCCGAAGACTCCCCCATGTTCAAAGTCCCCTCATTCGATGTTCCGATCATCGCCACTCCGGATGTTTGTGTTATTGGCGGAGGCGCTGCTGGAGTCTCTGCAGCCGTGGCTGCCGCCAGACTCGGGATGGATGTTTTGTTGGTGGAAAAATATGGATTTTGCGGGGGCGCTGCCGTCGCCGGATTGAGTGGAACCATTTGCGGACTACACAGCAGCGGAGAGCGGCCTGAGCAAATAGTCTTTGGGTTTGCTGGAGAATTTCATGATGCACTCAAGGCAGCAGGAGGTCTCGGTGAACCGGTTCGATTTGGACGCACTCTGTTCGTTCCACAAGACAGCTTCGTTTGGAAGGAAACGGCGGACAGACTTCTAAGCTCCGCAGGCGCGAAAACCCTCTACCACACCTCCTTCCTCGATGTGTTTTCGGACGAATCAGGAACCGCACACACAGTCCTTCTCCATTGCCTCGAAGGGGTTGTTGCAGTCCAACCACGGTGCGTTGTGGATGCGTCTGGGGATGCCAACGTCATCCATCGGATGCGAGGAGATACTTCCCTCGGAAAAGACGGCGTTGTCCAAACCCCAACCATGATTTTTCGGATGGGGAACGTGAAGATGGATCAGGTGCTCCGTTTGGACCTCGGCGAGCTTCACGCAAAGGTAGAAGCCGCGCACAATACCGGTCGTTACAACCTCCCCCGCCATCACGTTTACATGCACCCCATGCCGAACGGTCGGGAAGTCCTCTGCAACATGACTAGGATCACGCGCCCGGATGGTTCGGTTCCGTTAGGAATCCGAAGTGACGACATGTCATTTGCAGAAGTCGAAGGCCGCGCACAGGCGAGAAGTTACGCGACTTTTTTAAAGGAGAACATTGCGGGCTTCGAATCAGCCTACCTTGTAGAAACCGGCACTCAGGTAGGCATCCGCCAAAGTCGCTCGATTGTGGGAAAAGCCAAACTCACCAATGATCACGTTTTAGCCGCTGGCAAGGCCCCCGGCGCAGCCAGTTTCTCAGCATGGCCCATCGAAGACCATGGGTCGGGCGCACTCAAAATCATTTTCTTTGAGAACCAAACCTACGACATCCCTTTCGAAGCGCTCATCCCAATAAAAAGCGCCAATGTACTTGTCGCCGGACGCTGTATGTCAGCCGATCATGAGGCGCTCGCTTCCGCCCGAGTGACCGCTCAATGCTTCGGGATGGGTTACGCAGTTGGGGCGGCCTGCGGTCTCATGCTCAACGAGAGGGTGCACGCTCAAAACTTGAACGGCGTTGACGTCGCCGATTGGATGCGACATCACGGTCTAAAAATGGCCCATGAGCGCTGACGCGCCTCATCTCCTTACAACAACTCGCCGCGCTGACTCGAATCACGTCAAGCTGTGGTACAGCAGGTCAGAGTGTCACTGGGTCGCCCTTCACCCTTTTGCTTCTAAAATCGCCCCGCTTCCTCTACCCGTCTTTCCCATGACGGTCTTTCAAAACTCGCTCGCCGATGCCCTCGGGACGTTCCAATCCTTGCAAGCTCTCGAGCCCTCCCTGCTCCGTGCTTCAGAGGCGGTAAAAAGCTGCCTGCTCAGCGGCGGCAAACTCCTCGTGGCCGGCAACGGCGGAAGCGCAGCGGACGGAGCAGACTTTGCGACCGAATACGCCTGCCGCTACAAACACGATCGCAAGCCATTTCCCGCAATAAACTTGAGCGCTTGCGGAAGCCTCCTAACAGCGACAGGCAATGACTACGGATACGAGGCCACATTCTCAAGACAGGTAGAGGCGTTCGGAAAACAGGGCGATGTCCTCGTGGCCCTCACCACAAGCGGGAACTCCCCGAACATCCTCCAAGCCCTTCAAACTGCTAAACGACTTGAGATCCGGACGATCTCCCTACTCGGAAAGGACGGCGGCCGCGCGCGTGGTCTCGCAGAAATTGAATTACTCGTCCCATCCACCGTCACCGCGAGGGTTCAAGAGGCTCACAAGTTTCTTCTACACAGCATCTGCGAACACGTGGAGGAAGCTCTGCAAGAGGCCTCCAAGTCCGCAAAAACATCCTAATCTCCTCCAATTACAAGTTCGTGCCGTTGCTCCTGAGCCCATCCATTTTTGTGCCCGCCTGCTTTTTTCTAGGCGCCATGGCCGGCTCTTTTCTGAACGTCTGCATCTTCCGATTACCTCGAAACTTATCCGTCCAATCCCCCGCACGTTCTTTCTGCCCGCATTGCAACAAAACCATCCCGTGGTGGCAAAACGTGCCGCTTCTCGCGTGGTTACTCCTGCGAGGGCGCTGCGCCTCGTGTAAGCAGGCCATCCCGTTCCGCTACTTCGTGGTGGAACTTCTCACCGCCGTCCTCTTTTCAGCAGCAGCTTTTGAGTTCGGCCCGAAAAATCCAGCACTGCTCATTCCACTTTTTGTCCTAATAGGACTCCTCATCGTCGCGACCTTCGTTGATATCGAGCACCTCATCATTCCCGATCAAATTACGATTGGCGGCACTTTCGCAGGACTCCTTCTTTCTCCAATCTTTCCGGCCCTGCACTCCGTCCCATCTCCCGCTTCCGCCCTCTTTCAATCGATCCTCGGCGCGGCCACTGGCTATGGAGTCCTGTGGGCAGTCGTCGAATTGGGGCGCCTCGCATTCGGGCGAAAACGATTCCGATTTTCCGAGCCCGTACAAGCCTCGTGGATCCGAGAAAACGATGATGCAGCGTTGACGGTGGGCGAGGAGTCCTCGCTTTGGAGTGACTTCTTTTTCCGCGGCTCAGAACGCGTCCGCATGGGAGTTCAATCGGCTCAAATTGATGGAAGATCGGTCCCCATCGGGGAAGCGGAATGGACACTCAATGAGCTCCGGATTTCCGGTCAGACCTTTACTTTAAATTCCATCCGCGAAGTGCAGTTGAAGATCCATTGGATCGTTGTCCCACGCGAAGCGATGGGGTTTGGGGATGTCAAATTGCTCGCGGCAATAGGCGCTTTTCTCGGCTGGAAAGCGGCGCTGTTCTGCATCGTCGCAGCCTGCAATATCGCGATCCTAGCAACTCTCCCTTTCCTCCTACTGCGCCGCACAAACAGCCAAATTCCGTTCGGCCCTTATCTCGCAACAGGAGCGCTTCTTTGGATTGCCGACGGACCGCATCTTTGGCAGTCCTACGTCAATTTGATGCAGCTGATTTCACGTTAGTAGATCCTCTGCTCGAGCGAGACTGACCTGTGACTCTCAGCAAGGCCTTGTGAAAGGCAGTCGCCCTACTCTTGCCGCGGCGTGGCTAAAAAAGACCTCACTTTGAACGGAAGCCGAGAGGGTCCATGGGCCGACATCAAAAGACAGAGTCTGCCTGCTTCGTGAGATGGACTCGGAATTCCGCGAGTCTCAACAACCTTATTTTATCTACCAATGGGGCGTCACTTCCGCACTTTTGCTTCCGTCTCTGCACCCCGCCTCTAAGCTTCAGGAGGATCCGGCCATTCAACCGAGCCTCCACCCCCACCGTCCATCGCAATGACAAGACGCATCAAGGACCGCACCGAATTACTGGCCTTTCTCACCGCATGTGTGCTCAGTAGGATGGCGGTGACTCCCTTCCATTTCCGCACCACGGCATCCGGCGCCATCATCGAGCCGCCGGTATTCCTGACAATCCTCGTCGCCGCCATCGCCGCGATATTGGCCGTGGGACTTGTTTACTTTCTGGAAGCCAGACACACCAACGACCCGTGCGTCAGGCGCCACCGGTTCCGGGATATGACGGGAATTGTCGGATCCATGGTGATTTTCGAATCCGTCTCCGCGTTCTTCTCGAATTCGCCATGGTGGATGCAACTCGCCGTGATGATTGGTGGAATGGCCTCCATTTCCTTCGGAAAATCACTCCTGAGGCCCCGCGTTGAACCATAGTCCACTAGCGCGACGACCCGCGATAACATCGCGCGCGCGACCTCATCCGCTCACCGGCCACTCGCGACACCATTCTGCCTACCCTCCATCAAAAGGTGCTTCAGTAAGTCGTCCGAAAGAGATTCTGCAGCGAAAGGAACCTCGCATTGAAACTCCTCAGGAAGCAGGTGCTCGAACACTGACCGATTCGTCAGAGTCGCAGGACTCCCTTCCGCTGCTTGCACCTCGTTCCAAAGAATCGCCGCCAACCGCAACCCGCGAGCTCTCACCGCGTCTACCGTTAGGCGAGTGTGGTTGAGAGCGCCCAAACGATTCGCCACCACGACAACTACCGGCAACCCCAACTCAACCGCAAAATCACTAGCGCAAACTTGTTGAGTCAACGGAACCCTCCAACCGCCAACGCCCTCGACCACCACAAATTCGTGCCTTTGCGAAACCGTCCGAAAAGCGTCCTTAGCCAGATCCACATCGAGGCTTCGGTTTTCCACCAACGAAGCCGTATAGGGCGCCGCTGGAACCCGAAGCCAAACCGGATTCACCAAACCCATTTCCAAAACCCCTCCATTCGCGACATCCAAGGCCTCCGCATCCGCCCTATCCCCACAGGCAAAGGGCTTCACCCCGACTGCATCCACTCCTGCGGCTCTCAAACCCCGCACCAGCAATGAAGAAAAGTGCGTTTTCCCTACGCCCGTATCCGTCCCAGAAATGAAAAGCCCAGTTCCCATGAAAGTGCGTTAAGCCGCCCCAATGCTCCCCTTCAAGGCTGCCGCAATTCCATCCGCAAGTTTGGAAATTTGATCCTGATCGCGGCCCTCCAAGAGCAAACGAACTTTGGGTTCCGTCCCAGAATATCGAAGTAATACGCGGCCCTGCCCCTCCAACTGCCTTTCGGCTTCCTGAACCAAGGCGTTCACTTCGGGCAACTCACTGAAAGGCGGCTTTCGCTGAACACGAAGGTTACGCTGAGCCTGCGGGTACTTCGTAAGACACTTTTTCAATTCGCTGAGCGGTTTTCCGGTCTCCAAAACAATCCGAAGCACCTGCAGCGCACTCACCAGCCCATCACCCGTGGTGCCAAAATCTCGAAAAATCATGTGCCCGCTCTGTTCACCGCCCACATTCAAATTTTCACGCACCATGGCCTCGATCACGTATCGATCGCCCACTGCGGTTCTCAGGACTTTTCCACCATGGTTTCTAAGAGTTTCATCCAGACCGAAGTTGCTCATAACCGTCGCAACAAGCGTGTTCCTGGAGAGCTCCCCTCGGCGCATGAAATTAAGCGCGGCAATCGCCAGAATCTCATCTCCATCCACCACCTCGCCATGTTCGTCGCAAAGCAAAACACGGTCCGCATCGCCGTCATGCGAAATCCCAACTGAAGCGCCACATTGCTTCACCAACCGACTCACCGCATCCGGATAAGTGCTCCCGCAAGCCTCGTTAATATTGCGGCCGTCGGGCGTATTGTATGCGACCGTCACCCGCGCCCCCAACTCCCTCAAAACACACGGTGTAGACTTATACCCAGCTCCATTGGCGCAATCGACCGCGATATGCATGCCCTCAAGGGTCATTCCTTTAGGGAAACTTGCCTTCGCAAACTCCACATACCGTCCAAGTGCATCATCGATCCGTTTGGCTTGGCCAATGTGACCGGCCGTCGGTCGAACCGATTCGATTTCTCCGCTAAACACCAAGTGTTCAATCCGCCGCTCCAACGCATCATCGAGTTTGTACCCGTCATAGCGGAAAAACTTGATGCCGTTATCTTCGTAAGGGTTGTGAGAGGCACTGAGCACCACCCCAGCATCCGCTCTCAAGGATCTCGTAATGTAGGCGACCCCGGGCGAAGGCAGGGGGCCGATGAACAGCACGTTGGCTCCCAGAGACATCACGCCAGCCGCAAAGGCATTCTCCAACATGTAACCCGAGAGCCGCGTATCCTTGCCGATCACGATGGTGGGCTGTGCGCTATTGGTGGCCCGAGGGGTTTCCCTCTGGCTGAAAACATGCGCCGCGGCACGACCAAGCTTCAACGCGGTCTCAGCCGTTACGGGTTCGAGATTAGCAACTCCACGGACCCCGTCGGTTCCGAATAGTTTGCGGGAAGAATCCAAGGATGAGCTCATGCGTATCGGGAATAGGTCGTGAAACGTCGTTTCAACTATGCCTACCGCCGAAAACTCTCCGAGCAAGGAAAGGAATTCGCCGCGGCACGGAATCCCGAAAAGAAACCCAAACCACCTCTCAAATTGAACACGCCGGCACTGGATTGGGTCTCAAAAACGTGTACAAACAAGATTGGCAAATTGCCTCTCTCACACTAACCCCAGAGTACCTATTGTATGAAACTGTTCAAACACCTCCTCCCCCTCGCCATTGTCCTCTCCCTCGGCACCGCCGTCAGCCGCGCCGAAGACACCCCAATGGAAAAGGAAATGAGCGCAATGAATAAGGCTTATAAAGCCTTGAAAAAGCAGATCGAAGATCCTTCCAAGAAGGCTGAAAACCTCGCCCTGCTCGCCGAAATCAAGAAAACCTCCGAGGCCTCGGCTAAACTCGAACCCAAAACTGCCGCTGATCAAGGCGCCCAAAAAGCCGCTTACCTGGAAAAATTCCGCGCCCAGATGGCCGATTACGTCAAGGCCGTAGCTTCAGTGGAAACTGCCGTCAACGCTGGAGATACAGCTGGCGCGAAGGCTGCCTTCGATAAGCTCAACGATTTGAAGAAAAAGGGACACGAAGACTTCAAGAAGGACTAATCGCCTTTTCATTCTAACTAGGATTCGCCATTCGTTGTCATGACACGACAACAGGTTCTTGACCTGTATTTCATGGATGCCCGCTGCAAGCTCATCGAGCTCGCAGCCTTCTTGGATCGTGTCGAGCGAGCCTCGGGCGAATCTGACTTCCGTCACGAAGCCTTGGTTAAGGCCTTGGAGCACCTCTCCCTCAACGAGCCCTCAAGGGCTAAACAGGTGCTCCTGAGCCTCAGCGACCCCACTTCAGAACCGATCGCCGCCGCGCCCGGAAAAGGCGCGTGCGGCGCTTGGCCCGGCGCTACCCCCTCCGCGCCCTGAACCTGAGCCACGCACTTACTGCGCTCACCCAATGCGTTACATAGAACCGCACGCCCACATGGTGAGCCGGACCACCGACGACTACGAAGCGATGGTCACCGCAGGCTGTGCTGCAGTCTGTGAACCTGCATTTTGGGCCGGTTTTGACCGCGGCAGCGTCCATGGTTTCCGCGACTACTTTTGCCAACTCACAGACTACGAACCCAAGCGCGCGGCTCGGTTTCAACTCCCCCACTATTCGTGGCTCTGCATTAATCCCAAGGAATCCGAGGACATGGGACTTGCCCGGGAGGTGCTACAAATCATTCCAGAGTTTCTTAAACGTCCCTCCGTGCTCGGTATCGGTGAAATCGGTCTAAACAAAAACACCCGAAACGAACTCACCATCCTTCAGGAACACGTCGATCTCGCCGCGACTCACAACCAGCTCATCCTCGTCCACACCCCGCATCTCGAGGATAAACTCAAAGGAACCCGCCTCATTCTGGACCTTCTCAAGTCGGACTCCCGCATTCATCCGAGTCGCGTCATCATCGACCATGTCGAAGAACACACGGTAGAGATGGTCTTGGACGCAGGATTCTGGGCAGGCATCACCTTGTATCCCGAATCTAAAGCGACTCCTGCCCGAGCCATCGACATGGTGGAACAGGCTGGAATGCGAAATATTTGGCTCAACTGCGCCTGCGATTGGGGCCGCTCCGAGCCCCTCGCGGTTCCACGAACCGCTCTCGAAATGCGCAGACGCGGCCATTCTCCGGAGGCCATTGATCATCTCGTCTATGGGAACCCACTTCGCTTTCTTTCCCAAAACCCGCGCTTTCAGCTCGCGTGAGTGACTCTCGCCAAGCGCACCCCGCTCGCTGCGCATCAAAATTAGCCGTGAAGCTCCAGCGCCCAACATCCCTTCAGCGCTTCTCGTTCCAATTAAGCGTATTCCTGTTGTTGGCTGCTTTCACTGCGAACGTTTGGGCGGTTCCCTCTCTAAAGAAAGCCGTCCAGCCCACTCCGTCCCCAGCCAAAAACGAGGAAAATCCGGCCCCTCAACCCCAAGAAAAGCCCGACTCCAAAAAGGCGGACAACCCCAACTTTGCGCCTTCATGGAACACTCAAAAACAGGCCCGCACGTGGGTGTTTAACATCCCGCCTCCGCGGGGACAAATTTGCGATCGAAACGGCCTGCCGCTCGCCAACTCCCGGATCGGATACAAC
Source organism: Chthoniobacteraceae bacterium (assembly GCA_947448395.1). Lineage (GTDB taxonomy): Bacteria > Verrucomicrobiota > Verrucomicrobiia > Chthoniobacterales > Chthoniobacteraceae > Chth-196. The sequence continues at coordinate 4,998 of CANFNA010000017.1, read as the reverse complement.
TTGGCCGTCTCCTTTGCTCAGCTTCAATTTTCCGAAGCGCAAATTGCTCCCTTCGTCCAAGCTGGAGCAAAGAATAATTCCGACCTCGCGTCCTACAATGACCTTCAGGTGGGCCGTTTCGTCCAAGAGGAAGCGGCCGCTCTGGGAAAACTCCTCGGCCGAAAAATCACAGCCTCTCAAGAGGCCGCTATTAAGCACTACCGTAACCGACCACTTCTTCCTTGGGTGCTCCTTCAAAATCTCTCAGATTCGGAAGTCCAAAAAGTTCGGGACGCCAAGCGTGAGTCGTGGGAACTTCTCCCCTTCTACGCCAGACAATACCCAAACGGGTTCCTCGCCGGCCATGTCTTGGGACACATCGGATTGACAGGACGATTCCTCGATTCCCCCATCGAAAACAGCGACCCATTGTGGCCCGACACTGAAGGACGGGACGGCTTGGAAAAGACCTTTGATTCAGTGCTAAAAGGAGAGTCTGGACAGCTGAATATAACGTTCAACACGTCTGGAAAAAAGGCTTCCGAGAACGTCACCCTCAATCCCATTCCCGGCAAAAACATCATCACTACGATCGATATCGAGTTGCAGAAACTCTGCGAAAAGACCCTCGCTGCGAAAGCTAAACGCGGAGCCATCGTACTCATGAATCCGCAGACCGGCGATATTCTCGCCCTCGCCTCCTGGCCTCCCGTTGACCCAAACCTCTTCGTCCCTTTCATCAGCAACACTGACTTCCAAAAGCTCAACAACGATCCAAACAACCCTCTGATCGGCCGAGCCTTCCGATCCTCCTATCCTCCAGGCTCGACCTTCAAATGCTTCGTAGGACTGGCTGGACTCAGCTCCGGAAAGATCTCCTCCAGCGAACTCTTCGACTGCCCAAACGCTTTTGAAGTCGGCAATCGAGTCTTTCTGAACTGGAAAAAAGAAGGCACAGGTCCTCTCAATTTCGCTCAAGCTCTAGAGCAGTCCTGCAACACGTGGTTTTATCAGGCAGGCCTCAAAATGGGCGGCCAAGTCATTGTCGATTATGCCACCCGCATCGGACTCGGCGAAAAGACGGGCATTCCCCTCCCAGACGAGAGGGAGGGACGTATTCCGACGGACGAATACATGCGCAAAAAGTACGGTCTGCGTCTCACTGGCGGAGCGGTTGCCAACCTTTCGATCGGACAGGGCGACACGGAGATCACCCCCCTTCAAATGGCGCAAGCGATGTCGGTCATTGCAAATGGCGGAAAGCTCTATCAAGCACGACTCGTTCAGCAAATTCAGGACATCACAGGCGACGTGATCAACGCCTATCCAGTGCGAGTCCGCCGCGAGATTTCCATTCCACAGGAAGCCCAAATCGCCCTGAGAACCGGAATGATTCAAGTCGTCGAAGGCGGGAACGGAACCGCCCACCAAGCACGCGTTGAAAAGGTCACCGTGGCGGGGAAAACAGGAACAGCACAGTGGGGTGCAAAGCCGCATCAAAAAACGGCGGCATGGTTTGCCGGTTTCGCCCCCGCAGAAGGCCCGCGAATCGCGTTCGCTGCTCTCTATGAGGGCGAGGAAAACCACAATGATGTTCATGGTGGAACAAATGCCGCCCCAATGATCGGAATGGTTCTGCGTGAATATTTCAGGGATAAATCCAAAGCTCAGCCGATTGTCCCGCTGAATGAGGATGGAACCCCTGCCATTCCCGAAATAGCGCCTCCAGTTCCCGCCGCCGTCCCTGTCAAGGCCCGGCCAGTGGAACCGGTCAAAGAAACTCCGAAGGAAAGCGAACCGCAGCAAAAACCTTCATTCTGGAAACGCCTCTTTGGCCTAGGACCTAAAGAGAATCCAGTAGCGGAGAAACCTTGCTAATCGACAAAGCGCCCAGAAACACCGCTCCAAGAAATGGCTTCAGAGTGGGCCGCTCAAGAAGCCACCGCACCTGCGCGACAAGGAGGCTCTGCGCTCAGGACTCTCGCCTCTTTTTAGCGAGTAACGAGGCCAACTCGTGAGACCTCTTAAGCCATGTCTCCAGCGAACTCTCCCACCCTCCGGAACTTCTGGTATCGCTCCTCAAGCAGTTGATCCATCGGTAACTTTACCAGCGCATCCAATTCGCGAATCACGGCGTCCTTCAAACTGAGGATTGCATTCTCCTGATTCTGATGAGCCCCGCCCATCGGCTCTGGAATGACTCCGTCTATCAGACGCAATTCGGAAAGATGACCCGCCGTCAGCTTAAGCGCTTCGGCGGCTTCCGGGGCATGCTTCCTGTGCTTCCAGAGAATCGCCGCACAACCCTCCGGACTGATCACGGAATAATAGGCGTTCTCCATCATGAGAACCCGGTCCGTCACCCCAATCCCTAAGGCGCCCCCAGACCCCCCTTCCCCAATCACAACCGCGACGGTAGGGGTCTTGAGCACCATCATCTCGCGCAAATTCAGGGCGATCGCCTCCGAAATATGACGCTCCTCAGCCCCCACCCCAGGGTAGGCCCCGGGAGTATCTATCAATGCGACAAACGGAAGGCTAAACTTTTCAGCCATCCGCATCAACCTCAACGCCTTGCGATATCCTTCTGGATGCGAACTTCCAAAATTTCTCTTCAGATTTTCTTTCGTATCACGCCCCTTTTGATGCCCAATCACCACACAACGGTGATTCCCAATCTTCGCCAACCCGCCGGGCATCGCTGCGTCATCCCCAAAAAGACGGTCCCCGTGTAATTCCGTGAAATCCTGGAATCCAAGTTGCATGTAATCCAGCGAGAAAGGGCGCGCCGGATGCCTCGCAATTTGCACACGTTGCCAAGCGGTGAGGTTGCTATAAATCTCCTTCCGCATCTCCTCGAGCTTCTGCTCCATGCGTTGGACCTCTGAGTCAAAGTTGATATCACTGGCGGCCGAACTGCTACGTAGGTCCGCAAGCTTGGCTTCCAGTTCGATTACCGGTTTTTCGAATTCGAGCGGCTGCAGTTTCATGTGGTGTTAGCGAATGGTGACAGTCTCCCCCTTCCGGAGCAACGCCGAGAGTGCCCGAACCACCGCCGGATCCAAGCCATACCCTGAAGTGGGACGCGACACATTCCCTCCATCCTGCCCCGGTTCCGCATAAAAAGTGTGCCCCCCAGGCTGAAATACCACCCACAATAGGGCTTCCGCATATTCTTTATCACTGGTTGAAACCCGCCGCCCATCCTTCCAACCGGGCTTGTCGAATACCTTAACATCCAAAGCCGCCATTGATGTCTTTTTGGGAGGCGTTCCAACCCACGCCGTTCCCTGTGTCGATAGGATCGGGACCTGTGCAAAAAACTCGCTCCCAGCAAAAACAACCACCTTCGACCCCACTCGATCGACCACCGCCGTAAATTCGTCCGGAATCCAGTAAAGCTTCTGTCCCACTCTTAAGGCGCTGCTTTCCATCTGGTTCATCGCCATGATCAAATCCGGCGGCACCTTCAATCGGTGACAGATCTTCAAAAGCACGTCGCCGGACTTCACCACGTAAATCTCCTTCCCAGGGGCCATCCGTGGAGCGAACAACTGCCCCAAACGAATCGCCCCAAGTCGAAACCTCGCTTCCTCCGCCTTAGTGGAGTCCGGATAAGTCTGAAGGAAGTCCTCGTATGCTCGCCTCGCAGCCAAAAAATCCCCTGCAGCCTCCACCTCCAGACACTTCTTAAACTCTCCCACCGTCCCATCCTGAAACACCGGCGAGGGCGCCGGCGGCGATTCCCGATCCCGCTTCAACTCGATCTCAGGCTTCAAAAACAAGGTATACGCCCAATACCCCCCACCTCCAAAAACAGCCAAGGCCAAACACAACAGGATTAGAGTTTTAATAAACCCACGCACAATCGTCTCCTCTTTGACTCGCTTCGTGACGCGTTTCGCAAGCCCGCAAACCCATTGCCTTCGCGCCTAAAACAACCCTCGCCTCCGAAAATCCCCCATGTTTCCCGCCGATGATTCCTGAATCATGTCAGACGCAAATTTCAGCAAACTCACCTCCCACCCCTCGTCCACCCCCTGAATGATCGCACTCAAAGGATCTTCCGAGTAATCCACCGCCTCCTTCAACCGGTCAATCACCTCCTCCAGCGGACTGTGAACGATCGACTCCGTCACCTCCGTCTTCCGAAACTGAAACCCGTATTTGAGCACCGCCAGATGCCCCGCATTTTTCTGGAGCCACTGCATGAACTGCTCCGCCCTCTCTCCGAAACCCTCCAACATCATCCGCTCAAGGTGATTCGGCGCAATAATCTGAGGCCTTTCCGCATGCAACCGCCCATCCCGAACCCGCACCTCATTCACGGAATCCATGAGCTCGGACACGTGATAAAATCGAAAACTCGTCGAACCAAACGTCTCGATGCGGCGTTGTGGGGCCACAATCACCTGAGTGTTCTCGATAGCATACTGAAAAGATTCCGCGTCAAACATGGATCGTTTCACCAATGTAGGCGGTAAACTGCAGATTGCCAACACACAGCCTTATCTCCCTCAGGGGCCCCCTCTAACCCCATTCCCTCCCACCCCCGCCACCCTTGCCATCCAATCCGCATCTGGTTAACTCACCCCATGGCTCCCTCCTCCTCCTCCTCAGCCCCACAATCCCCAAAAGGCGCACACCAAGCCCGATACATTATGATCGGAGGATTCTTGGGGGCCGGAAAAACCACCGCCGTCGCCCAACTCGCCCAACGCCTCACCCAAAAAGGGCTCCGCGTCGGCTTGATCACCAATGACCAAGGACAGCAGTTGGTGGACACCGCCATGCTCCGCTCAAAAGGCTTCGCCACCGAAGAAATTCCCGGCGGATGCTTCTGTTGCCGCTTCAACTCCCTCGTTGACGCCGCCGACCGACTTTCTTCCGAAAACCGCCCTGATGTCTTTATTGCCGAGCCCGTCGGAAGCTGCACCGACCTCGTGGCAACGGTCACCTATCCCCTCCGTCGGATGTACGGGAACCATTTTCAAATCGCTCCACTGAGCGTGCTTCTAG
>CANFNA010000016.1 GCA_947448395.1 Chthoniobacteraceae bacterium | reverse complement strand
GTGGAGATGTTGAACAACGCATCGTCCAATGAGGACGCCGCGGCTCCGGGGTCTGGAGTCGTGGCATTGTTGGCCGTGGACCAGTTGGTGTTGAGACTCCAGAGAGCGTTGTTCACCCCATCCCAGTAGAGAGTCGCCGCACGGACTGGGACGTCCGTCATGAAAAAAGACAGGAGCGACCAAAAAGTCACCAACTTGGTGAGCCAAGGCATGACTCGGAACATCTCCTGTGGGCCCCTTTCGCGGAGGGCTCTGACTGGAACAGACTGCCCCAGCTCGCGAAAAACTCGCCCCACCCCAAAAGGACCACGTCGACGAATCCTCTTGCGAGCACGCCACCCCACGCTCTGCACCCGAGGAACAACCTCCTGGGTCATGCCATTTTTTCCAGATTTGAGGGTGGAGCGACGAAGTTTCACGAAAGGAAGCAAGAACGCCTACAGCAGAACCCTTTGAAAGAGCGTAAAAGTGAGCAAAAGCACGCGCCAAGCCCCTTAAAGAGGGAGGGTAAGTACGCAGACTGAAACTTTGTCAGATTTGAGAAATTAAAGGACTCAAGCGGTCGCAAAGGTGAGAATTTATCGGAGCAGGAACTTCTAAGCCGTTGTCCTCGAGCAAGACACAACAAATTTTGCATCCCTCCCTCTTCGAGCCCTTTCCGCATCGATGTTCCACAGTCGTTCGCCCTCCTTTTCTGCCCTAATCTTCGGCGCGAAAAATCCACACCAAAAATCAAAGCGCAAGCCCTTGATGCAAAGGAACATAAAACGCCAAAGCCGAGAGTCTGGCGGCGAAACTTTAAAACCAAGTGACAAATTGGCAAAAACATGGGGGAAACTCGACCATTACTTATTAGCAACCGCCGTGCCTGCATGAAGAGGAATGACGCTTTTTTTGAACATTTTTCTCCCTCCGGCGTCGGATGCGCTTTACCTCTGATTTCAAATCCAAACGAGACGCAAAGAGTTCATGAAAAAGCCTCTATTCGAGTGAGCTAAGATTGAAAAAACCATCCGCACCCTAAACATTTCGCGAGGTTCGCAAATCCCTTTCCCATGCTAAGCCACTCCTCCATTGCTGAGTCTAAGCAATGCCGTCTCAAAAGGCGGCTCCTCGCTTCCATTTTGTTCTGCTTTAGTCTCCCCCTCGCGGCATGGAGCGCCCCGTTGGTCCAGTCCGGTCAATCTGTGGCGTTCCTAGGCGATTCCATCACCCAATTTGGGGCAGTTTCCCCTGGGGGATACGTGCGTTTAATTGAGAGCGGAGCTGCCGCGAACGGAGTGATCCTCACCGTGATTCCGGCCGGGGTCAGTGGGAACAAGTCGAACCAGATGTTGGAGCGCCTTGAGAGAGACGTGCTTTCCAAAAAGCCGGAGTGGATGACCCTAAGCTGCGGGGTCAATGACGTATGGCATGGAGACAAAGGAATCCCCTTAGAGGTCTACAAAAAAAACATCACGGATATTCTCGATCGGTGCGCTCAAGGGGGCGTGAAGGTGATCATCCTCACCGCGACTCAAATTGGCCTACCTCTTGATAATCCCAACAATCAGAAACTGTCTGGATACAACGCCTTCCTTAAGGAGATCGCCCGGGAACGGCAACTCCCTGTAGCCGATCTCAACGAGGCGATGGCCAGTGAACAGGCCGCGAATACAGCCGCCGGGCTGAAGAGAAGTTTGATCACCGACGGGGTGCACATGAACCATCACGGAAATGCAATGATGGCCGCCGGTGTCCTGCGGGCCTTCGGCTTCGATGACAGCCAGATTGCGACAGCCCGGAAAAAGTGGCGCTCACTCCCCGATGCAGTTCCCGTGACAGCGAATCTTAAGTTGAGTTTTCCTGACATGGAGGCCCTGGAAGCGGCTGCCGCTTCGCGTAAACAGCCCGTGGAAACCCTGATTGGGGAGCAGTTTCGCAATGCTTTGAAATCCATCCTGTCGGAGCGCCCAGCCCCCAAGCCTTAGGCGCCCCTCTTTCGCAGGAGAGCGATAAACTTGGCCGATCAGAGTCCGGGCGGGTGTCTCATCTCGTACCCTGAAGCGGGCCGCGACCGCGTGGACCACTGAGGCCCTTGGGTTGAGCCCTCACCAAAACCCGTATCAAGACGAAGACCGGCTATTTCAGCAAAAACATGCCCCTTACCTGCGTAAATCGTGATGTGTTTGCCCTGCCCTCCCGAGCCAAATTTTCGAAATCCTTGCGAATTGGTGGGCTGGTTTAGTAGCCCTGCCGCCAGAAGCGTGTAGCTCACGGTTCCGGAACAATCATACCCGCTATCCTCAATCTGCCGATGCCCGCCGCCGAATTTGTAGGGCATCCCCACGATCTGGTTTCCAGCACTCAAAGCGCGGTTTACCTCTGAAGGCAGCCCTGCGGGAGGAACCGCTTTACCGTCTCTGAGAGAAGCCGTTCTCTCAGGACGATATCGATAGGCCCACCGCTTGGGGGCGGAGTTACAGGAAGCCAGTAGAGAGGCCATCGATGCCGCGGTTAAAACGACAGAGAGTCGACTAAGAGTGCGGAACGTATTCATGGGGAGGGGGGCGGAACGTATCAGAAAAATCCCGGTCAAGGCAAACCGTCCCACTTGCCTATCCTGCATCAGCCGACTCCTTTTTGCATTTCGATGGCATTGGATGCAGCTCGAGATCTCTGCTAACACTGCGCCATCCACTCGGACAGAATTCAAACTTCTCCCCATGCCCCCCCTCGCATCCTTCTCTCTCAAAAACCGCGTAGCCTTCGTCACAGGGAGCAGCACCGGACTCGGCAAGTCGATGGCCCTTGCGCTGGCTTCAGCAGGAGCAAAAGTCGCGATGAACTTCCAAAACAACGAGCCCCGAGCTAAGCAAGCGTACGCGGAACTTCAAGCGACTGGGGCGGAGTGCACGCTGATTCGAGGGGATGTGACCTCCGAAATTGAAGTGAACCGAATGGTGGAAGAAGTTACGACCCGCCTTGGACCGGTAGACATTTTGATTCTTAACGCAACGCCCGCACAGCCCCAAAAAGCCATCGAAGACTACGACTGGGCATTCTATCAGCAGATGCTCGATTTCTTCATCAAAAGCCCGTTTCTGCTCACCCGAGCCTGTCTCCCACACATGAAATCGCAACGGTGGGGACGGATTATCAACATCGGCTCAGAAGTGGTCGCGCGCGCCGTAGCTCCCTTCACCGCTTATGTGGCAGCCAAAGGCGGACAGAACGGGTTCAACCGCAGCCTTGCCTCTGAACTGGCCCCGTTTGGAATCACCGTCAACATGATCGCTCCGGGTTGGATTCCGGTGGAGCGCCACGCAGATGACCCCGAGGAACTAAAAGCCGGCTATCGATCACTGATCCCCATGGATCGCTGGGGCGTGCCTCAAGATCTCTCCGGTGCCGTCATCTTTCTCGCAAGCGAGGCGTCGTCCTTCATCACCGGTCAAAACCTCCATGTCAACGGAGGCATGACCACTCAATGATTGGAGAGCCTCTCCAATCTCCAGTTTCCAATTAAAACTCCCAACAGCCCCCCTCCCCATGAAACCCAGCCCCCGATCCCTCTTAGCCGTCGCAACCCTGCTGAGCCTTTCCCTTGGCGCCTGCCAGAAACCAACACCCATCTCGGGTAATGCCGAAACAAGCAAAGGCACGAAAAAAGTGGCTTTCGTTACGAACGGCGTCGCCTCCTTTTGGACCATCGCAGAAGCAGGCGTGAAAGCGGCGGGGCAGGATCTCGGAATCAGCGCTCAAACGCTCATGCCCGTTGAGGGAATCAGCGACCAAAAACGCATCATTGAAGATCTGCTCACTCGCGGGATCGATGGCATTGCAGTGAGTCCGATTGATCCCGCGAATCAGACGGAATTGCTCAATGCGGCGGCCAAACGTGCAAAGTTGATCACGACGGATTCGGATGCCCCGAAAAGCGACCGACTGCTCTACATCGGCATGGATAACTACAAAGCCGGAAGGATGTGTGGCGAACTAGTGCGTGAGGCCATGCCTTCGGGAGGTTCCGTCATGATCTTTATTGGCCGCTTAGAACAAGACAATGCTAAGCGCCGCCGTCAGGGAGTCATTGATGCCATTCTCGGACGCCCAGAAAACGGTGATAATTTTGATGGTCCGAATGACGTGCTCGAAGGAAATGGATTCAAAATTTTAGGCACCCTCACCGACCAGTTTGATCGAGCCAAGGGCAAGGCCAATGCAGAAGACGCACTTGCGAAGTATCCCGATATCGGATGCATGGTGGGACTCTTTGCTTACAATCCGCCGCTCATTCTAGAAGCCCTGGCTCAGGCAAAAAAGATCAACTCAGTGAAAGTCGTCGCCTTCGACGAAGACGACGCCACCTTGGACGGCATCGCAAAGGGAACCGTCCACGGCACGGTCGTCCAGAACCCATATCTTTACGGCTACAGGTCTGTGGAGGTTCTGAAAAAACTCGTCGAGCCCTCTAGCTCGGAGGCTCCGACTGAGAAATTCATCGACATCCCCGCTCGCCAAATTCGGAAAGATACCGTCGAAGCATTCCGGGCGGACTTACAATCGAAGTTAGGCACTAAAAAGTAGTGTCATCCTCGCCCGCTCCAGCTTCGTGAAGCCGTGTTGGAAGATCAAAGTATTTTGCCATGAGTCTGCCGCTGCTTGAGGCGAATCGATTGGAGAAATCCTTCGCTGGGGTGCGAGCTCTGCGCGGGGTTAGCATGAGCCTCAAGCCCGCCGAAGTTCTCGCCGTGATCGGCGAGAATGGAGCCGGAAAAAGCACGCTCATGAAGATTCTCGCAGGTGTCCAGTCTGCAGATTCAGGCGAACTAAAAGTCGATGGGGCTGCTCGCGCGTTCCGATCCGTGGGGGAGGCCCTCAGTCACGGAGTGGCGCTGATTCATCAGGAACTGAACTTGGCGGAGACCTTGGATGTAGGAGCGAATATTTTCCTCGGCCGCGAGCCCCGCAGATTCGGCCTAATCGACGAGCGAAAAATTCGCTCAGAAGCCCGACGCTATCTCGATCAAGTGGGATTATCCATTGATCCGACGACCCCTCTCAATGCACTCCCGATCGGCCAGCAGCAACTGGTTGAAATCGCCAAAGCACTCTCCGTGAACGCTCGTGTCCTGATCATGGACGAGCCCACATCGAGCCTCTCAGGCCACGAGGCTCAGTCCCTCCTGAAACTCATCGACACCCTTCGCAGTCGGGGAGTCGGTATCGTCTATATTTCTCACCGGCTCGCAGAAGTGGAGGCGATAGCCGACCGAGTCGAGGTACTCCGCGACGGAGAAAATGCAGGGGCTCTTCAAAAGGGAGAAATCTGTCACGCCAAAATGGTGAGTCTGATGGTTGGCAGAGAACTGTCGCAGTTTTACCCGCACCAAACCCTTGCGCCAGGAGCTGCCATTCTTGACGTCCAAGAGCTGCGAACTGCCACTCACCCAAAACACCGCAACTCCCTAACCGTTCATGCTGGCGAGATTGTGGGAATTGCAGGCTTGGTCGGAGCTGGACGCACAGAGCTTTTAGAGGCGATTTTCGGGGTGAATCCACCAGTGGGCGGAACCGTTCTGGTGCAAGGCTTTCCATTAAACACGCGATCCCCCCAGGCTGTCATTAAAGCGGGAGTGGCACTGGTTCCCGAGGATCGCAAGCACAGCGGTTTGGTCCTCGAAATGAGCGTTCGAGAAAACATCTCATTAGCAACTCTTGCTCGCGACCAGAGACTCGGATTTCTCAATCGAGAGAGGGAGCAGTCCCTCTGCCAAGAGATGACCTCTGCAATGAACATCAAAACGCCGAGTGCGGATCAACCCGTGCAGTTTCTCTCGGGGGGAAACCAACAGAAAGTCGTCATTGGGAAATGGCTCGCAGCAGCACCTCGCGTCCTTCTTCTAGACGAACCCACTCGCGGAATTGACATCGGTGCAAAGCAGGAAATTTATCGGCTCATGGATGAACTCGCTTCACGCGGTGTAGGAATCCTTTTTGTCTCAAGTGAGTTGGAAGAAATTATCGGAATGGCAGATCGAGCGCTCGTCATGCACGAGGGCAGAATTCGTGGAGAATTAAAACGCGCTGAACTGAGTGAAGAATCGATCATGAACCTCGCGACGGGAGGAGATGCCTCGCACGGATCCTCGATCGTCCAAACTGCATCCCCGTTTTCATTATGAAAAAGATTCTTGGAATCCTCGCATTGCTCATCGTCGTTTGCATTCTCACGGCATGTCTGAGCAGTAGCTTTTTGAGTGCCTACAACATTGAGAACGTGCTTCGACGGTCCGCTCTCTTCGGGATTTTAAGCATTGGAGTGGCTTTTGTGATTATCACGGGAGGCATCGACCTCTCTCTTGGCTCCGTGGTTTGCCTTGTTGGCTGCGCGCTGCCATGGCTCCTCACTGTGCAGCATTGGCCTCTCTCACTGGCCATTCCAACCGTCGCGGCACTCTCCATCGGAATCGGTCTAGCGCACGGACTGCTTGTCACAAAACTCCGAATTCAACCATTCATCGTCACCCTCTGCGGACTTCTTCTCTATCGTGGCATTGCCCGGGGATTTACGCGGGATCAGACCGTTGGGTTTGGAAATGAGTTCAAACCGCTTCGGACTCTGGCGACTGGAAAGATCCCTTTCCTTCCAGGCTTCGACATTCCTGCACCGCTCATCTTTTTAGTGGTCGTCGCCATAGTTGCAGCCATTTTTCTCAACCGAACCATCTACGGCCGTTACCTGCTCGCTCTCGGTCGCAACCCTCAAGCAGCCACCTACAGTGGCATCCGGACTGAAAGGATGACCATTCTTGCTTACGTCATCAGCTCTGGCTTGGCAGGATTGGGAGGCGCACTATTTGTGCTGGATGTAAATTCCGCGCAACCGGTGGACTTTGGAAATTTCTATGAACTTTACGCCATTGCGGCCGCAGTCCTTGGCGGTTGCAGTTTGCGAGGGGGCGAGGGGGCGATTGTGGGAGTGCTCATCGGAGCGGCTCTCATGCAAGTTCTCCGCAATACGATCACACTAGTGACCGAGAAGAATAACGTCGAGTTTGCCATCATCGGCGCGGTAATTCTGGTTGGAGTCATTGCTGATGAACTCACCCGACGGATCGCTTATCGGCGGAGGACAGCGCAGGCACTCCGACAGACCATCACATCGGAAGCGTAAGATAGCTTTTTCGCACCGCAAACCCGAAAGCCGTTTCGATGTAATTCCGCCGCGGATGAAATCCTCGATTCGTGGACTCACGCTGTTTTTCGTCTCGTGTCTCGGAAGATCTTCGACCCAAATGATCGTCTATGTCAGCCACTCTTTCGATCGCATTCATTGGCACTGGTGTCATGGGACGCAGCATGGCGTCCCATCTGCTTAACGCCGGTCATTCGTTACACGTTTTTAACCGGACAAAAGACAAAGCCCTCTCACTCGTTCAGGCGGGTGCAACATGGCATGATTCTGCTGGTGAAGCGGCATCCGTGGCAGATGTCGTCATTACGATGCTTGGGTTCCCAAAGGACGTTGAGGAAACCTACCTCGGCCCAGGCGGAATCGTTGAACGGGCGAAAAAGGGAGCCCTGTTGATCGACATGACCACTTCGAGTCCGATTCTCGCAAAACGAATCTCGGATGCTGCCGCGCAAAAGGGACTTGAGGCTCTAGACGCTCCTGTTTCGGGAGGAGACATCGGTGCGCGGGAAGCCCGCTTAGTGATCATGACCGGAGGCAGCCCAAGCGCATTTGAGAGCGCAAAGCCCATCTTTGAAAAAATTGGAAAAAACATCTCCTTACTCGGCCCTGCAGGAGCGGGACAGCACTGCAAGATGGCGAATCAAATCTCGGTTGCCGTGGGAATGGTCGCTTGGTGCGAGGCGCTTGCCTACGCCAAAAAAGCAGGTCTTGATCCGAACGCTGTCCATCAAAGTATCAGCGGTGGAGCTGCTGGGAGCTGGGCCCTGACGAATCTTGCACCTCGCGCGCTCAACGAGGATTTTGCGCCGGGCTTTTACGTGAAACACATTTTGAAGGACATGCGTATTGCTCTCGAAAGCGCCGCCGAGATGGGGCTCCAACTGAAGGGACTCGAAACGGCCAGGGCGCTCTATGACCGAGTGGCCGAGAAAGGCTGGGAAGATAATGGAACCCAAGCACTCTACCGCTTCTACACCTCTTTATGAGCAACCTCCCTCCAGAATCCTTCCGAGCCAAAGTGCTTTCAGGCAAATGGCTCTGCGGAACTTTCATCAACTTAGGGTCCTCCATCACAACGGAGATCGCAGTTCAAGCGGGCTTCGATTGGCTGATGCTTGATCGCGAACATGGCCCTGGGTCTGAAGAAACGCTGCTGCACCAATTGCAGGCGATCCCAACATCGTGCGCGAGCATCGTTCGCATTACCGAAAATGCGCCTGCACTCTTCAAACGCGTCCTCGACTTGGGGGCGGGGGGCGTGATGGTGCCGTACGTGAATACGGCCGAAGAAGCCCGCGCCGCCGTCTCCGCAGTCCGTTATCCCCCACATGGAACACGCGGTGTTTCGAAGTTCAACCGAGCTGCAGGATTCGGACAGGGGTTCGATGAATACTATGCTCACGCCCACGAGAGGCTGGTGACGATGGTTCAAATTGAAACGCCCGAGTCCCTCGAAAATCTAAATGCTATCGCTGCGGAAGATGGCGTTGATGTCTTGTTCGTAGGGCCGCTCGACCTGACTACCAACCTCGGGATTCAAGGACAGTTTGATCATCCACTTTTCGTTGAAGCTCGGGAGAGAGTCTGCGAGGCCGCTCGCAATGCGGGCAAAGCAGCAGGCATTTTGGCAACAGCCCAAAATCAGCTCAGCCAACTCCGTGGAGAGGGCTACAGCGTGATTGCTTACGGATCCGACGGCGGCGCCGTGACAGCTGGTCTCCGTCAATTTGCAGCCGCACTACGCGGATAATTCGAGCAATTCACCGCTCGTTCAGTTCATCAAAACTTATTCCAAATTTATGAAGATCGTCGAAATGCGCATCACGCCGATCGCCCTTGGCGATCCACCACTGCTTAATGCAGCCGGCCTCCACGCGCCCTTTGCCCTCCGAACCGTTGTTGAATTAGTTACAGATTGCGGCATCACAGGGCTCGCAGAAGTCCCCGGAAGCGCCGCCGTCGACTCCGTTTTAGAGGAGTCGCGAGAAGTCGTCATTGGGGCTGATCCGCTCCACTGGAACCGCATGAAGGCTTCTTTGGAGGCTCATTTTCAGCCGGAGAGCTCCGCTTCCCGTGGCGACGCGCCGTGGGATCAACGAAAGGTCGTCCAAGTGTTTAGTGCGATCGACGTGGCGTGTCTCGATATCGCAGGCAAAGCATTCAACGTTCCCGTAGCAACGTTGCTTGGAGGGATTGTGCGAGAAAGGGTCCCGTACTCCGCCTACCTTTTCTATAAGTACGAAGGCGCTGGAGGTGATCTCGCGTTCAATACTGACCCCAATGCCTCAGGCTGGGCCGCTGCCCGCCAACGCGCGGCCCTCGATCCAGAAGGGATTGTGGAGCAGGCGAAAGCGATGGTTGCGGAATTTGGTTTTCAATCGATCAAGCTGAAGGGAGGGGTTTTCGAGCCAGAACAGGAAGTTGCGGCACTGAAGGCATTGCGGGCGGCCTTCGGACCGAAGATTCCATTGCGATACGATCCGAACGCCCTGTGGACTGTGGAGACATCGATCCGCTGGGGTCGTGAATTGGAAGACGTTCTGGAATACTTTGAAGACCCTGCGCGTGGACAAGAGTCGATGGCTCAAGTGCGCCGAAGCGTGAAGCTGCCTCTCGCGACCAATATGTGCACCACCTCATTTGCCGATCTACCCGGCAGTGCGCGGCACGGCTCGGAAGATATCATTCTAACCGATCACCACTATTGGGGCGGCCTGCATGCCTCCATGGAACTTGCCTCCCACTGCCGAACTTTCGGCCTTGGCGTCTCGATGCATTCCAACAATCACGCAGGCATCTCGCTGGCGGCAATGACGCATCTCGGAGCGGCGATGCCCAACCTTAGCTACGCGCTCGATACCCACTATCCTTGGCAATGGGAGGAAATTATTATCGGCGGGAGAATGACTATCGAAGACGGCTGCGTTACGCTGCCCAGCGGACCCGGATTGGGAGTTGAACTTGACCGCCCAGCCCTCGAACGAGCTCGCCAGAATTATCTGCGCTGCGGTCTAAAAGAGCGGGATGATGAGCCTGAGATGCAGAAAAAGGTGCCTGGCTGGAAATTCAAGGCTACACGCTGGTAATCTCGACGCTCAGGCTTGCGACTCTCAGCTCAACACGCTGAGGCTTAAAATAAAATGCCGCCATCCCAGATGGGAGGCGGCATTTTTTTGAACGGCGAAGGGAATAAAAGGCAGGGACTAAATTTTTTCCGCAATCTGAACCGCATTCAGGGCAGCGCCCTTGAGCAACTGGTCTCCAGCCACCCAAAACGAGAGACCGTTCTCCATGGCGCAATCCAGACGGATTCGCCCCACCTGACAGTCGTCCTGTTCAGCACAATCCAGAGGCATCGGGTAACGGCAGTTGGCCGGATCATCGACGAGCTTGAGGCCGGGAGCCTTCGAGAGAACTTCACGCGCCATTTCAACGGAAACCGGCCGCTCAAACTCCGCACTCACAGCAACGGAATGAGCGCGGTAAACAGGCACCCGAACACAAGTCACGGAAGCCAGTAGACTGGGGTGATGCATGATGCGTCGGCCCTCGTTCTGCATTTTCATCTCTTCGCGGGTGTAACCGCTCTCAAGAAAACTATCCACGTGGGGGAGGACATTGAACGCGATCTGATGCGGATAAACCTTCTTTTCTACGGGACGCCCAGCAGCGAGAGCCTCAACTTGTTGGCGCAGTTCCTCAATTGCTTGGGCCCCAGTTCCCGAAACGGCCTGATAACTCGAAGCGAACAGACGCTTCACCCCAAAGGCCTGACTCAAAGGCCAGAGCGCCATCAACGTGATCGCTGTTGTACAATTAGGATTCGCAATAATTCCGCGACTCGAAGCAATATCTGCCCCGTTCACTTCCGGCACCACCAGTGGCACCGTCGGGTCCATCCGGAAAGCACTCGAGTTATCGACCACCACCGCTCCTGATTGAACGGCCGCAGGCGCGAACTGCTTGGAAATTCCGCCGCCCGCTGAAAACAGTGCAATATCCACGCCCGCGAAAGCGTCTTCTCTCAGTTCCTGAATACGCACTTCTTCCCCCTGAAACGGGAGCGTTTTGCCCGCAGAACGGGCCGACGCCAACAAAGTCAGCTTGCCGACCGGAAACTTCCGACGGTCTAAAACCTTCAGCATTTCAACGCCCACCGCTCCAGTGGCTCCGACGATCGCAACATGCAAATTCCGGCTCATAAAAAGGGCCGGAACCATATACGGTGTCAGCCCCGATGCAAATCCGCGTTCACATCCCCTCCCAAACTCTGGATCTTTTGGACTCTGAAGGACAAAGAACTCGCCGCTACGTCGTCTCAACCTCGAAGTTCGGGGTTGGATTCGAGGCAGGAAGTAACAAAACGCCCACCGGCGAGTTTCAGGTGTGTGAAAAATTTGGTGAGGGAGCGCCCGAAGGGGAGATTTTTGTGGGTCGGGTAGCGACTGGCAAAATTGGAGTCGAGGGGGAGGAAGGAGACCATGTTCAAACCAGAATCCTGTGGCTAGAAGGTCTCGATGCTGAAAATGGTAATACCAAGGATCGCTACATCTATATCCATGGAACAAACTGGGAAAACCTCCTTGGCACGCCCTCAAGCCACGGGTGCGTTCGTTTATCCAATAGCGAAGTGATAGACCTATTCAACCAAGTACCCGTGGGAACTCGGGTGACAATCGAGAATGGAGAAGAGCCGGAGTAACGGGATTTTTGATTAAAAAAGGATTGCCTCCAGAGTCTATTCGCTGGACAAACGCCCTGCCCTTTGGGCATACCAAACAAATCTATGAAATCCATTTCTCTTCTCACCCTCGTTGCTATCGCCTTCGGACTCGGTGCTTGCGCTAAGGACCAGCCCGCTCCTTCGAAGGCTCCTTCCAAGAACGTGAAGGGCTTCAAGAAGTAGTCCTTCATTCGAAGACTCTTTCAAAAAACCAGACAACCTTAGGGTTGTCTGGTTTTTTATTGGCGTTGAGACGTTCCATTCGCTCCGCGGCTCCGTTAGGAGGAAACGTAATCCGTCGCCAATAGTCGGGCAAATATCGTACCAGCCAAATCAGCAACCTCACGCACGCTCATCGGTTGCGCACCCTCTTTTTCCAAAGAGGTTATCTCCACCCCGTCCAAACCACAGGGGGTGATATAAGAAAATCCGTCCAAAGGCCCTCCCACGTTTAGCGCAAAACCGTGCATGCTGATCCAGCGTCGAACCCCCACGCCGATCGACGCAATCTTACGGGAGCCAACCCAGACCCCCGTGAGCCCATCCCGTACAGAAGCATTGACCCCAACCTGCGTGCACAATTCCACCAACCCTTGCTCCAGCAATCGAAGGTGTTGATGCAGGTCCTGTCCTCTTTTCCTTAAATCCAACACCGGATATCCGACCAATTGACCCGGCCCATGGTACGTCGCTTTCCCGCCCCGATTGGTTTGCACTACTGGGTATGGCAGCATCGAAATCTCGCGCAAACTAGTCTGATCTGGGGAACGCCCGATCGTGTATACGGGCTCATGCTCGAGAAGGAAAAGACGGTCCGCTTTGTCTGGTTGCTCAGCCTTTTCTCCTACGATGACATCCTGAATGCCTAACCCCGTTTCATAAGGAATCCGCCCCAACCATTCGACCTCAAGCGACCTGTTCATGCTCAAATAGACTCCATAGCTTTCACCCCCATCCGCGAGGCGTCAACCGCTTGGAAGTGGGCCAGCCCAACGGCAAGAGCATCCGCGGCATCCGCCTGAGGCGTCTCCGTCAAACCCAGAAGGGCACGGACCATGAAAGCAACTTGCTCCTTTTGCGCCCCGCCCCGCCCCACCACCGCCTGCTTTACCCTCTTTGGCGGATATTCAAAAATGGACAACCCCCTCTGAGCCGCCGCAAGAATCGCCGCTCCACGAGCGCACCCCAGAATAATGGCCGTCTGATGGCTTTGCACATAGATGATCGACTCAAAAGCCGCACAGCCAGGGTTGTACCGCTCCACTACATCTCGAATTTGGTCATGTATGGCCACCAAACACCCACTCTGGGAGAGCTTCGCCGCATTCCGGATCACCCCCCAAGTCAGAGCCGTAATCTTCCGCCCGGACTCCCCTCGCTCTAGAACGGCATATCCTGTGCCCCTCAGAGAAGGATCAACAGCTAGCACACGTTCAGACGCTTCGGGGGATGTCAGCACAGTCCTACTCAAAGCCACATAAAGGGGTGCGAGCAACCCGCAAGCGATCAAAGCGTGTTTTTTGAAAGAAAAGCAGGGCCTAATTGGAACCCGCACTTTTCAAACCGCACTTCCACCGTACATTACCTCCCCGAATGAAAGTCGTCGCAGTGGCCAACCAAAAAGGAGGAGTGGGAAAAACCACCACTTCCGTGAACCTTGCGGCAGCCCTCGCCGATCTAGGGCAACGCGTTCTATTGGTCGACTTGGATCCGCAGTGCAATGCCACAAGCGCTCTCGGGCACGAGCCTATTGAAAACCACAGCGTCTACGGAGGTTTACTCGATGAGGGAACTCTCGCTGATGCAGTGGTTCCAACTCGCCGCGAGAATCTTTGGCTCATTCCGGGAGACATTAACCTCGCGGGGGCTGAAGTCGAAGTCGCCCGCCTCGACAACCACCTCACCCGTCTCCGAGATGCCTTCACGCCCCTTCGCAAAGCCGCTCCTTTCGATCTCGTTTTTTTGGATTGCCCTCCGTCCCTTGGTATTTTGATGACCAACGCCTTGGCTGCTGCCGATGAACTTCTCGTTCCAATTCAGTGCGAATATTTTGCGCTCGAAGGCCTTTCAAAAATCCATGGGATTGTCGCCCAAATTAATGACTGCGGCGCCAATCCAGAGCTCCGGATCGGCGGCATTTTGATGACCATGTACATGAGGAATAACCTGGCGCAGCAGGTCATTGCCGAAGTTCAACGCCACTTCAAAGACCACATTTTTCGGACCATCATTCCTCGAACGGTCCGGCTCGGGGAAGCCCCAAGCCATGGGAAGACCATCTTTGAATATGAGTCAAATGGTCTAGGCGCTGCGGCCTATCGAGGTCTCGCAAAAGAGTTTCTGCAAAGACAGCACTGAAAACCACTGCGTCTGAGCGTCTCTCCACCCCTTCCTCGTCTTCTTTAAACCGGCCTCTTCAACTCGGATTTAAGAAAAATCTCAAAGGACAAAAAACAAGGCCCCGAACCCATTCGGAGCCTCGTCCTTCGTTTGAAACACCGCATTAAATCGGCCGCTGCGGAGACTACTACCGTTGGAATTGCACCGCCTGCCCCTTCTGCATCGCAGCGTGCTGCTCATCCGAACAAGGAGCATTCAACGGAACATTCACCGGCGCATTATTTGCATGCACTAACCCCTGATTAAGAAGATATTGCTCCACTTCTTCTCCAGAAATATCAGGGAGAATCACCCCATTTACCTCAACGCAGGGACTCAATGGCTGGCCACTCCTCTGCTCCATCTCCCAACGAAACGCTGGGTTTTGAATTATATCCTTTTCCGTGTAAGGCAGATCGTATTTCCGAAGTACAGCGCGCACGCCATTGCTCCATCCACAGGTGGTCTTTAACCAAGCGGTAATTTGAGGTTTTTCCATAATCAGGCCCTTAGCATACACCAAAAGACAAGGGTCGGTAGAGAATGATCTCCACCGACCCTTTTACTGATTTCCTGAAGAAAAGAGCCCCCAAGATAGGAGCCCTTTCCTTTTACATCAGGCAGCGAGACTAACGCCGGCGCCCTTCGCCTGGACGGTATTCTTCCGCCGCGGCAAACGCCTGCTCCAGCCCCACCATGTCTTCGCCCGGACGCAACGTATCGAACGCCGCGGCCTCACGCTTGATCTCTTCCTCGTCATAGGCGGCCGCCTTGATGGACAGACCGATCCGACGCTCGGTCTTATCGACCTTGATCACGCGGGCTTCAATTTCCTGACCGATCTTGAGATGATCCTTCACCTTCTCAACGCGTTCTTCACTGATCTGCGAGATGTGAACCAATCCATCGATGTGACCGTCGAGTTCAACGAAAGCACCGAAGCTAGCAATCTTGCTGATCTTGCCCTTGACCATATCTCCGATCTTGTAACGGCTTTCGATGGTCTTCCACGGATCCTCCTCAAGCTGCTTGATCCCGAGGCTGATTCGCTGCGAGTTCTTGTCGATATCGATAACAACGGCTTCGAGTTCGTCCCCTTTCTTGATCACCTCGGAAGGATGGTTGACCTTGCGTGTCCAACTCATGTCGGACACGTGAATCATCCCGTCGATTCCCTCTTCCAGCTCCACAAAGGCGCCGTAAGCGGTCATATTGCGGACGATCCCCTTCACCTGCTTCCCGATCGGGTAGCGGTGTTCGATCTCCTCCCAAGGATTGGCTTCCAACTGACGGACGCCCAGACTGATTTTCTGCTCCTCCTTGTTGACCCCGAGAACCACCGCCTCGATTTCCTGACCAAGGGTCAGAACGTCGCTTGGACGGGTGATCCGCTTTGTCCACGAAAGTTCGGAGACGTGAATGAGTCCTTCGACTCCTTCTTCGATTTCGACGAAAGCTCCGTAAGGAACCAGATTGGTGACCTTTCCTTTGAGCTTCGTTCCGACAGGAAAACGGCCTTCGGTTTCTTCCCAAGGGTTTTTCTGAGTCTGTTTGAGTCCCAAGGATACACGCTCCTTGTCCCGATTGATGTCGAGAACGACCACTTCGATCTCCTGCCCCACTTTGAGCAATTCGCTTGGATGCGTCAGGCGACCCCAGCTCATGTCTGTGATGTGCAACAGTCCGTCCATCCCGTCGAGATCGATGAATGCCCCGAAATCGGTGAGGTTCTTGACCGCACCACGCACCACATCTCCGATCTTGGTTCTATCCAAGAAGTGCGAACGTTTTTCAGCGCGCTCTTGCTCAATGAGTTCACGGCGCGAGAGCACCACGTTTTTGCGGTCGTCGTTGATCTTGACGATTTTGAAGTCGTAGGTGTTACCCACGAAAACAGAAAGATCCTTCGGCGGAATGATGTCGATCTGCGAACCGGGGAGGAAAGACTCGACCCCAATGTTCACGGTTAGGCCGCCTTTGACGACGGAGCGGACCTTCCCCTTGATGATTCCACCTTCGTGGAACACTTTGACGATCTTTTCCCAGTTCTGCTTATAAGCAGCGCGCTCCTTAGAAAGCACCACCATTCCCTCATCGTTCTCGAGGCGGCAGAGAAGCACTTCAACTTCATCTCCGACTTGGAGGTCTTCGACGTCTTCGAATTCGGCGAGAGGAATAACGCCCTCGCTCTTGTAACCGATGTCCACAAGCACTTCTCGCGGACGAATTTCAAGGACATGTCCCTTGACGATGCTGCCCTCTTTGAACTCGCGCAGCTGACGTGACGCGAGCAATTCCTTCATGTCTATCATTGGATTTGGATGTAACAAACCACGGGTTTCCGATTAATCCCCTGGATGGGCACGCTCAATTGGGGCGCACCTAGAGCATCGAGGGGAGGGAGAGTGTACGCTCTTTTTCAGAGAAAACGCAATCGTCAAAGCCATGAGGGATGAAAAATGCTCACACGAGTCTTGCGGTCTCAAACGCGGCAGGTTTAGATGGTCCACCGCACTGAAAAACGGCTAGGTAGCTCAGTTGGCAGAGCAGAGGACTGAAAATCCTCGTGTCGCCGGTTCGATTCCGGCCCTAGCCACTCCCCTTGTTTTTCAAACACTTACAGAATACCGGCTCCGAGAATCCTTGAGCTGCGGTTTTGCGGCACAAACTCATCCCCCACCGCGATAAACGAAAGGGGGTAGTGAGTGGTGTGTATAGAAGGAAGATAGGAACCGGGCAAAAACGGCCTCGCTGGCGTTACATCGCTTACCTTCCGCTGGTTATGCGCCTTCATGAAGGCTCGCTGACAGTGCCACTACTGTCACCCTTCGGAGCGGGAGCACTCCCAACGTGGGCGTGTGCCCCTGATCTAGGCTCGCGTGAAAAAACTCAGCGGACCCGTTGAGACGGTCCGCTCTGTTTGGTCTGAACCGTTGGAGAGGTCGGTTAATCATGGGATTTTATGCCTCGCCCTATTTCCGAAGCCCGCGCGCGCCTGTGTCGCTGGGCGCGCTAAGGCTTGCGCGCACTTCCGAGAATCGGACGCCCGCTCCCCTCCTATCCTCTTTTCCTCCTCACGCCCGCTAAAATTACTTATGCGCGGCAAGTGCCTCAAGATAGTCTAGCAGACTCGCAAACTCGCGCACCGTGAGGCTGTTCACAAGGCCTGGAGGCATAATGGAAGTGGGCAGAGTCTCTCGCTTCACAATGTCCTTCACGTCGTAGGTGGATTCCTGCCCGGCAGCATTTCGAACAGTGATCTTGTCCGCGCCTTCTCGCACGACGAATCCCATGTTGATCTCTCCATTTTTGAGGGTGAACAGGTTCGTCGTAAAGCCCTGCGCAATGGTCTTGTTTGGGTCCAGAATGTTCTCCGCAAGATCAGAACGCTTGTAGGTCTGCGCGATGTTGCCGAGGTAAGGGCCCTTCTGCGCTTGGTCTTGAGAAGTGGTGTGGCAGGCAACGCACGTCTGCTTCGTGAAAAGTTGCTCACCGAGCGCTGCGTCTCCCTTGGTCTTCAGAACCTGAGCAAGAACGTCCTTAATCTGCATCGTGCCAATCAGCGGCCCGCTGTCCTTTTGGCTTTTGGTAAGCCTCATTTTGCCAGCGGCGCTCTTTGCCTCGTCTGCGACCGCCTTGTCAGGATCATCGAGAGCGGCGAGGATTTTTTCCGCGTATGCGCTGTGCTTGATTTCACCCGCAGCGCGTATGATCTGCGCGCGACGCTTGGTGTTCTGCCAACCTGTGTCGAGAGCCTTGGAGGAAAGTTCGCGTGCTTCCGGTGCGCCGGTCTTTCGGGAACTAAGCGTCAGGAGCGCAGCATCAGCCCAGAGCGCCAATTTCCCATCCATTTTTTCCGCGATGTCTTCAAACATTTGATGGTGGTTTTCCAACTTCGGGGCATTGAGAAAGGCGCTGCGTCCGGCGTCGCGTTCCTTCCCTGCCGAGGCGATGCTGGCAAGCCGAACGACTCCCTCCAGTGAAGCGCGAGCGCCCTCGGCACTGTCCACTTTGGCAAGCGCCGTGATGGCGTGCGAAATGACCACTGGGCTAAAATCTTTGGATTGCACTGCCTGGATGAGCAGAGGAACCGCGTCGCCAGGAATGACATCCGAGCCAGAGAGCTGCGCTGCAAGGTCGGGAATCACTTTGGAATCCGCCTTCGCAAGTGTGAGGATGCGCTGAAGCGCTTCATTAAAATGAATGCGGTTGCGGTTCAATTCACCAACAAGGAAGGCGGCCTCCTCGGGAGGTGCACCGGCGAGTGTGGACTTAAGCACTCCGGCAATTTTATCAGTCTCGCTCCATGGATCTGGCTGGTAATAGGGCCCGCGGTAATCTGGGCGTGTGCCCCAGCTATTGCCTTCCCATTTTCCTTCAATGAAATGCAGCCGACATAGAGCACCGAGGATGCCCCTGCGCAAATCCATCGTGCTCGCCGCTGCCAACCGCTTGACGAGCCCCTCCACGACCTGCTCGCTGTGGATCATCCGAAGCGAACGCAACGCCTTATCGCGGACATCGGAGGACGAATTTGCGTCGTCTATCATGGCGAAGCAGACCTCGGGTGCGTTGAGCATTGCAAGCGCGCGCTGGGAGGTATGCACAACAACTTCGTCCCCATCGCGAAGCAGTGCTGCTATGTCTGGCGCAACCGAGTTAATCCGCTGGCGGGAGGCGCCGATGACCGCATTTAGTCGAGTCTGCGGATCACTGCTCTTCATGCCTGCACTGAAAAGCGATGCAGGCACGCGAGAATCTAACTGTTGTTTTGCACCGAGGCCGCAGTCACCCAGCGCGAGCAACACATAGGGCTGAATTGTCGCGTCGCTGGCAAGCGCAACAAGGGAGTTGATGGCCGTCGCATTGGGAACGTCCACGTTGCGCTGAGAGACGCCAAATAGCGCAGCCACGCGTGCTGTGAGTGGCTTTGATGGATTAGATGCGAGGGCCATCAGGAGATCTCTCGTGGCGGGTTTGTCCTCGCGACTCAGGATCGTGCGTTGCGCTTCGAGGCGGGTGCGGTGGCTCTCCGATTCGAGCAACTTGACGAGTGCCGCATCCTCGAGTTTGTCAAAATTTGGAACCGGCGACGCCTTGAAATTCTTCGGAGTCACACGCACGATATAACCGACATCCGGGCCAGCCCAGCCGAAGGTTGCGCCTTTCCAACTCGCCTCGTACACGTTGCTCATCGCGTCCACATCCGCATCCGTCGGACGCGTCATTTTTATGAAAGACTCAGGCTTCTCCGTCTCCGTGTAGGTCGAGCCTTTGCGCTTCACGTTGTGCCGCCACAGAGCCCCAGTCCCCCAATCGTTCGTGAGCGGTGCATTGTTCCATTTGCCGAAGCCCGGCTCGTCGAGGAAAACGGCGCCAGTGCCCGAGCCGCCGCCATAGTCGTTCAGTGGCTTGATTGCCTCATCTGGAAAGTTTTTGTAAAGGACGGGATACCCGTGATTTTCCAACCCCGTGAAATGGTGGAAGCGCACATCCCAACCGTCGCCGTCATTGGTATTATCGCGTGCGAACATTTCCATCAGCGGGCCGACCGCCACTTCAAGGATGTTACGAGTCCCGCGCGAGACGAGCTCGATCCCAGAACCGTCAGGTCGGAAACGAATCACTCCGCCTCCCCGATGCTGCAAGTGCCGCCCGTCCGTGCCAACCGCGTCCATAAACCCAAAATCGCCACCCGCAATGTACAGCCATCCGTCAATACCGAGCTCGAGTCCGTTCGTGGTATGGTCCGCAGGACGCCCCTCAAAGCCGAACGCGATGCCCTTGATTAATGTCTTTTCCTCAGTGGCAACGCCCGTGTGGTTTTGGTCGATATAGACGCTGACATCCGGCGGGTGGATGAGATAGAGACGGTCGCGGTCCCATACGAGACCGCGCGGCGAGTCCACGTCCCTCACAAATTCTTTCACCTCGTCAGCACGCCCGTCGCCGTCGGTGTCACGCAGGCGGATGATGCGGCCACGATGGGGGTTGCGCTCCACAGAACCATTGCCGTCGCTGGAAACATACAGCGTGCCGTCGGGAGAGGCCGAAACGAACACCGGATAATTCACAGCCGGCGGAGCCGCGAAAAGCGTCATATCGAATCCATCCGCCGCATGAGCATCCTTCAAAATCTCTGCTTCATCCTCCGGCGTGCGCTTGGTGATCTTCGGCGTAATATTACCTTCGTTCCTAAACGGATCGTTCGGATCGCCACCGCTTTTTTTCGCCACAGCAAGCTGCTCAGCGTTCATTTTTGGAGCCAGAGCCTTAATGCCATCTCCCTTGAGCGTCACCTCGCGGATGCTCGCCCAACCGCCAGCACAACCCGTGCAGGTAATCTTTAAAAAGCGCACGTCCTTAGCGCTGAGCACATGCTCGTCGGTTCCTTCGCGTTTGTTCTCTGCAGCATCCACAAGCAAGGACCATGTCTTGCCATCAATCGATGCCTCGACCTTGTGCTGGTACGCGCGTTTGGCCTCCCAAACGATCTTAATGCCCGTCAACGAATGCGGCGCATCAAGTTCAAGCTGAATCCACTGCGGCTTCGATGCATCGCTTGCACACCAACGAGTGCCCTCGCTTCCATCGATTGCTTTCCATGTCTCATTTCCAGGCTGTGTGCTAGAGGCCGTGACCGTCACAGGCGTCCCGTCTTTTATCGTCGGAGGAGTTGCTGCAGTGACCTGCGGCTTCTGAGGTTGCGGCGGTGCCTTGATAAAAGTCACCTTGCTCTTTCCGTTGAACGGCGTCAGATAATCCGCGTTCAGTTTGTCGCATGCCCAAAGCAGACCGCGCGTCACCAAGTCGAGGTAGCGATCGTCGGAAACGGTGGCGTTGTTGTGCCCGATGGTGGTGCTGAAGATTCGCGTTTTGTTTGGCCCGAACTCATTGGTCCAAGCCACCGTGTAGTCGACCGGCGCCTCGCTGCCGTCTTTCGCTTTCTGCTCTTGGGTGCCCTTTGCGATAGGCTTTCCCCCATGCAGCTTTACGTTGTTGTAGAGCTCCTCATTTACCGTCGGCCAGTCGGTCAACCCCTTTGCAATCGGGTGCTGCGGATCGCTAAAATGAATTGCGATCGGCTTTTGCCAGTTGTGTGCACTTGATTGCAATCCGAGATAATTGAACCAGTCATCGGTTCCCGTGCGGTAGGAGTGCATAGCGCAGTGAAGATTTACCGCAGGTACAGTCTCGTGCGCCTTGATGATGCGCCGCACAAGCGGCAAATCCTTCACTCCTGCTGCGCATTCGTCATGGATGATCACATCATATCCTTTTGCCCAGTCGTCTTTTTCGTAGAGCGGGAAATGAGGAATCGTGCTCTTGTCATCCGTCCACACCACATCCACCTGTACATTGGCGCGCTTTTGGATTCCGGCACTGAGGATCTTCGGCTGATTCTCATAATCATGGCAGCATCCCCCTGCAATAATGAGCGCGTGAAGCGGTTTTGTCTCAGCTTTGGCAACGGGGGATGCGAGCAAGGCGAGGAGCACAAGCAGAGCAGTGGGTAATGTGCGGGTCATGGGTGGTTGAGGAGCGTTCACAAGATTGATTCGATGCAACCATCATGGGAAGTCTTTAACCCGAGCAGTTCACTGGTTTTCAGATTCGTAATTTTGGGACTAAGTTTGGTGGATGCCCCTGCGCCCCGCCCTTTCCTCCCTCCCCTATCTGCTATTCTGCTCGGCCCTGCACGCCCTCGAATACGCCCGCAAGCCTGCCGACCCGCAGCCGACGGGCTGGCCGCTTTCTGTTGAAGAAAGCGCTTACATCGGGAAGCCGGAATATGAGCGTCGCCCCGGACGCGATAACAACCAGCACCTGCCCAAGCTTTGGCCCGCCGTTCCTTCCGCAGGCACCTGGACCGGAACCTCCTGGGTCGACACGCATGCAAAGCTGGTCGACTACGTCCGCAAGAACGCCGGCCCCTGCGACGTGTTGCTCGTCGGCGACTCGATCACCCAGCAGTGGGGCAGTCCGCTCGACAAGGGCGTTCTCAATGCCGCCTGGCTGATGGCGTTCCCTCACGCGAAGACGCTCAACATCGGCATTGGCGGCGACAAGACTCAGAACGTGCTATGGCGACTCGACCACGGGGGCGTCGACGGACTCAAGCCACGCGCGATCGTGCTGATGATCGGCAACAACAACATGTTCTTCACGCCCGAGACCGGGATCGCCGCTGTCGCCCAAGGCGTGATGGCCTGCTTGGCCAACCTGCGGGAGAAGTTCCCCGAGGCCGACGTAGTCGTCGCGAAGATCCTGCCCTGTCACGCCCCGAAAACGCGTTTCTATGAGGACATCCTCCTGACTAACGCCGAGATCGACAAACTGAACCTCGAAGCCGACCCGAAAGTCCGCGTCCTCGACCTCACCAAGGATTTCCTCGACGCCGATGGCACGATCAAACAGGCCCTGTTCACTCCCGACAACATCCACCTGTCCCTTGCCGGCTACGAAATCTATGCCAAGCGCCTCAAGCCATTGCTGGATGCGATGCTCGGCGGCTAGGGCCTGGGCTCTGCGGAAGGCCTACCCACGGATACCTCCTCCGAGCCGAGTTCAGCGCCCGAGGCCAAGCCGCCCACCCAACCGGACCGAAGCCTAAATCTGAGTACGGCAAATCTTTCACCGTGCCGAGCTTCGATCCCGCGCGCGAGGTGCAGAAGCGCGGTGAAAAGCGAATGCGGCTCTCAGCGTGGTCAAGCTTGAGCTCGCAATTGCCCGCAAGGGTTTGTGTGTTTTGGGGTTCTTTGGGTTGTTTAAAGAAGAGAGTAGGGCCTGCTTTTCGTGCAGCTCAGAAGCAAGCAAGTGCCAGAGTATTCCCCCAACAGGAGTAGATTTGCGGAATCGTGCTTCCCTATCCAACCGGCAACGCCGCTTACTTTGGGTGGCTTTCTCCTTTGGAACTATCTTTGGAGGTTGAAGGGTTCGGGGCGTGGCTGTCTTTTCCAAATGCCTTTCTTTCCATTGTCGATCGTAGGGTTTCGACGATCGCATCCTGCTATCCGCGCGTCTGATCCTGAGCCTTGGGCTCGGCAGAGCGCCTTTTGA
This sequence comes from Chthoniobacteraceae bacterium, assembly GCA_947448395.1. Taxonomy (GTDB): domain Bacteria; phylum Verrucomicrobiota; class Verrucomicrobiia; order Chthoniobacterales; family Chthoniobacteraceae; genus Chth-196. Next base: position 8,033 of record CANFNA010000016.1, on the reverse strand, counting down.
CAAATTCGGGTCGAGGGAAAAAAACGCGGTCTCACCTACCAATCGGACGTTTTGAAAACGCCCAGAGCATTTTCCAGACGCGCGACATTCAGGGGAAATTCAGACAGACCTTTTACAAAATGGCTCTGCTTAAAAGAGTGGTTAGTTGCTCAGTTTTCATTTGAGGAGTTCGTTTTTCTGGGGGCTTGCTCGCTCTCTCAAACCGCCTCGGGCAGGTAAGCATGAGCTGCTGCCGCTGGCGACTCATCGCGCATTCCCGCTCTTCGTCCACCGTCGGAATCCGCACCGTACTAAACGCTTTTTCCCCGGGCGCGTAACGATCTGGACGCTGGCACCAGGCTGCAGCGTCGAGACGTCGCTCTTCACGCCTATGCCACGCTCATCCCAGTCATCGGTTTGCATCACGTAGTTCTGGATACCGAATTCCTGGAAGCGGCGATGCAGGTGAAATCGGAACGCACCCGCCTCACAACAGGGCAAGACTTTACCGGTGAGCTTTTGCCAGTTAACGACGCCCAAAAGTAGTTCGTCGTAGCTCCTCTTCTGGACGGGCTAAGGCGTCGCGCCGTCCACCTGACAGCTCACCCAGTCATATTTCGCTTGGGCGTCGATGCCTAGTTTGATTGGCTCGTAAGCGGGACTGGGTTGGGAGGCCGTGGAGGTTGTCATCGCTTAGAAGATCGCGGTTTGTCATGCGGCTCAACGACCTCATGTCATCTACCAGCGCAATATTGTTTGCGCAGGGCGCTCCGGTGATGGGAATGCGCCCTGTCAGCTCATACCCTCGGAAGCCGCTCCGAGGAGTCGCCGAAACGGTCGAGCTTGAGGCCGCCCCAGTCCATGAGACTGAGGAACAGGCTGCACATGCGCCTGTTGGGCTGGTCGGTATAGTCCAGCACGCGGCCGCCGCGCAGATTGCCTCCGGCGCCCCCGAGCATGAGCACGGGGAGCTGTTTGGAGTCGTGGTTGCCGTGCAGCATGCTCGAACAATGCATGATGGAGGTATTGTCGAGGAGCGTGCTTTCGCCTTCCTGGATCTCCGACATCCGCTCGCAGAGGTAGGCGAGTTGCGACATGAAGAACTGGTTGAGCGTTACGAGATCCTGCGGTTGCGAGTGAGCGATGTAGTGGTGGTGGTCGCGGATACCGAGGTGTGCGTGGACGATGGTGGAGGCGTCGTTGCAGTATTTCATTGTGGCGATCCGGGTGGAGTCCGTCCGGAAAGCGAGCAGCAGGATATCGTTCATCAGCCTCCAGTACTCCGGAAGGTCGGCGGGAATGCCGTCGGCGGGCCTCGGCCGGTCGGGCGCGGTCAGGGTTGGTTTCCATCCGCCCGATTCCCTCTGCTGCCCGGCGCGTTTGATGCGGCCCTCGATCTCGTGGACGGATCCGAGGTACTCCTCAAAGCGCTGGCGGTCGGCGCTGGAAAGTTTGCGTTGGAGCGACTTGGCGTCCCCAAGCACCGCATCCACGACGCGGCGGTTGTCGCGCCCGCGTTCGGTGCGGAACAGCTGGTCAAAGGCGAGCGCGGGGCGCGTTTCCGTCCACGTCGGCGATACCGGAGAACTCCAGGAGATGTGCGAACCGTAGAGCAGGGGGTGCCCGTCCTGAAGGCCGGGAACCGCGTCCTCGCAACCCAGCACAAGCGAGGGAATCCGTGTGCGGTCGCCGATCTGGCGTGCCATGACCTGGTCGAAGCTAATGCCCGTGTGCACCTCGTTCTTCGCCATGGTGGCGCCGCTGAGCATGTTCCCGGTCTGCATGCAGTGGATGACCCCGTTGTTGGCCTGTTCGTTCCAGAGGCCTCGGAGGAAGACCATCCGTTCGCGCCACGGATTGAGCGGCTCGAGGCAGGGACCCAGTTCCATGGCCGCGCCTTCGCCTTTGGCCCACCAGTGCTTGGAATGAAAACCCATCCCGGTAAAGGTCACCAGCGTGCGCGTGGGCGGCCGAGCCTCGGCTCCTTCGGCCAGAGCCTTCAAGGGCCGCATACAATCCAGCAGGGGAAGTGCGAGGGTCGCTCCAATACCGCGGAGCGCGTGGCGGCGGCTGATGAGCCAGTTGTTGCGTTGGATGTTCATATCGCGGGTTCGGTCGGGGTTGCGTGGTTTGGAAATGCCGCGGGCGGCGGAGGAGGCTTACTCAGGGGGAATTGGAAGCGGTGGCGGCTGTGGGCCGGATACACTGGAACTGTTCGCTGCGGACGAGCACGAGCAGCGCGTCCGACCAGCGGCCGCCGTCGATGAGGGTCTTGCTGAGTTCGTCCACGAGGGCCTTGTCCGATGGTAGCACCGCTCGGCTCAGCGCGTAGCCGGTGAGCTTGCGGGCGAGCGTCTTTAAAAAGTCCTTCCTTCGGGAGTCCACCACGTAGTTCCGGATCTCCGCGAAGCCGTTCACAGTAGTTCCGTCGCGCAGGGTGGATCGGCTTTCGCCCGGCTGCATCTGGTTTACCGGACGAAGCCGTCCAATGGCGTCGAATTGCTCGAAGGCGAGACCGTAGGGATCGATCCTGTCGTGGCAGCTTGCGCAGCTCGCATCCTCGCGGTGGCGCGCGGTGAGCTCCCGGACGGTGAGTCCTTCGGGCGGCGTTTCTGGAAGTGGCGGCACGCTGGCGGGGGGCTTTGGCAGGCGGTCTCCGAGGATCTGCGCAAGCCATGCCCCGCGTTTGATGGGGCTGGTCCGTGCAGCGGCCGATTGTTTGGCGAGCACGGCCCCAAGCCCAAGGACGCCGCCGCGACCATGCGCGGAAAGCTTTTCGACGCGACGCCATGAGTTGCCCGTTATCCCTGGAATTCCGTAAAAGCTGGCGAGCGCGTCGTTGAGAACGGTGGCGTCGGTGGTGAGCAGTTGGTCCACCGGCCGGTCGTTGCGCAGGGAGTCTTCAAAAAAGCGCACAGGTTCTTCGGCAAGCAAATCCCTCACAGCCGGGGTGAAGGTTGGGAAGTCCTTGAGGCTGCGCCCGTGGTTTGCAACGAAGTCGCGCACGCCCAACCAGCGCGCTCCAAACTCCTCGGCCATGCCGCGGACGCGTTCGTCTTTGAGCATGCGTTGTAACTGCGCCTCGAGCACTCCCGGCTCTCGTAATCGGGAGGCGGTTGTGCGGAGCGCATCGTCCGGCATCGAGTCCCAAAGGAGAAAGCTCAGGCGCGTCGCCAGTTCGAAGCCCGGCACCGGCTGCCAGCGCGGGCCGGTGGCGGGCTGTTCGACCCGGTAAAGGAACCACGGCGAGGAAAGGACGCGGGCAAGAGCGGCACGCAGTGCGGGGTCGTGTTTGGTGCCGGCGGCCCGGTCCGAGCGGTACTCTGCGAGGATCGCGCTGCGTTCGTCCAGGCCGAGCGGCCTGCGCCAGGCGCGCTCCGCAAACGCAAGCAGTGCGTCGAGGTGAAGCGGCTCCGACGAGCCAAGCGCGGCGCTTAGACTGGCCTCATCACGCTTCACTCGCTCGCCAATCAAAGGATTGAAAAAGAAATCCATTTGCGGCGCGCCGTTGGCATTTGCATAAAACTTCACGAGTTCCGCATACATGAGCGCATGGGCGTGCGCGTCTTCGCTGATGAAATGCAATTCGCTCCACAGACGGTCCAGCTCCGCGCGGCCCGCATCGTCAAGCATCAGTCGTTGGAGCGGCTCGTCCTCGCGATGGAACATAAAGAGACTGCCCTGGGCGTCCCTCGGGATGATGGGCTCAAAAAGGACCGAAGGTGGAAAAAGTGCGCGAAACTCCGCTGCCGGTCGCGCTCGTTCGGCGGCGACCCGCGGATGCACGATCTGCGCGACTCGAAGCTCGGGCTCGTCTGTGATGAGCGGATCTCCGGAGCGCCAGGCCGTCGGGTTGGTTCTTTTGGAGTCGAGTTTGGCCGGGTCCTTTGGATCTCTGAAATCCTTCTCTGCCAGTATAAATGCCTGAACCGAAGCCGTCTCCGGACTGGCGGTATCCAGGCTGACATCGGCACGGATTAAGCGCGGCAAAGCGAGCAGCTTCTGTAGCGGCTCCGGCAGTTTTTTTAACTCAATGCGCACCTCCGAACCCGCCTCTGTCACAAGCGCCGTCGGCGGAACGGGCCGCCCCTGCGGGTGCTGACCGAAGCGGAGTCCGGACGCCGCCTCGATGGCTGAGCGCAGCTCCGGGTGTGATGCAAGCAACAGAGAGGGTGCATCGCCGCCTTCCAACCTCATCCTGTCCCACACTACGAAGGTGCCGGGCACCGCCGGAGCCACCTGCCGAGCGACCAACCGGAAGACCGGCTCTCGCGCGGCGCTTTCGAGATGTTCAATGGAGACCACCCGCAGCGCATCCTCCCAGGCGGGGAAGCCATTGCCGACCGCGAGAACGCTATGCTTGTATTTGAGGTAGCGGCTCGCGAACAACTTCTCCATCGTCTCATCGATCGTCTTCAGCAAAGCGCTCGGATCATCTGTCGTCTCACGCCATTGTTTCCGAACAGCATCTAGAAAATGCGACGGGCTCGCGCCGCTGAGACCTTCCCAAAGCTTGGCCAGATAAGGCGCGTTGAGCTTTTCTTCATCAGCCACAGCCGCGATGGCTTCCACGCCACCCTCCGCAAGTCTTTGACGATGCTTAATCGTCGCCATCAACAGCGCCCTGCGCGGCGGCCTGCCCCAGTTGTCGGCGTAACGGGAGTGAAAAGTGCGCAAAGCTTTTTCCGCCTCCGAAGTCCAGACCGGACGATCTGCGGAGGGCGAGAAGCGGAAGCCTGTTGGCAGCAGCACCGCCCGTGCTGCGACATAGCGTGCGGCCTCGTGGTAGCGTTCCACCAGGCCGGGATTCATGGGCATCGCCTCGCCCACATTTGCAAACCCCTCGCCGCCGACGCTGTCCGGGGGAAACGATCCTGCCCGCGTGGGCCGCATATCGACGCCCGTGAGGTCACGAACCGCATTGTCGTAGGCGTTGTTGCTGAGGCGTCGCAGGGTGACCGGCCCGGGGTCCCCGGCCTTCGCCGATGCGGTGAAATCGAGCGCGGACTGGATCCAGTTCAGCAGTTGTTCCTTTTCTGCGGCACTGGGCTGCGGAGCTTTGCGCGGCGGCATGTCCCCGTCAGTCAGGCGTCCGGCAATATCCGAAAGCACGGCGGGTTTTGAGAAGAGGGCGTCCGCCGTGTTGAGACCCGCAATGTCAAGGTCGTTGTCCTTTGGCGTTTCGCCGTGACATTTCCCGCAAGTCTTGACGAGGAGCGGGTGGATTTGTGCTGCATACGATTGGGAAAGCCCGGGGTCGCCTTCTGACCCTGCCGCCGCAAGCGAGAGGCACGCCAGCAGCGCAAGGCTTGCGCAGCATGACATCACGTTTTTGATACGTTGGTTAAGCCCTGATGACATCGGGGGTGAATGCTCGGGTTCTCGTGGATTTTCCAGCGGTCCGGTCAACGCGTTGAGGACTGCCGGCACCGGAGTGGAGGTGAGGATCTCATGAGTGGGAAAAGGCTGCGGCCCCCCTTTCAAGCGGGTGCTCCTCCACGCCGGCGGCAGACGGGGACCACTCCATGGAGCCCTCGATGTGCGCAGCCATCTTTTGGGCGGCCACGTCAGGCTTTCCAGAGGCGAGAGCCGCGAGCACCAACCGGTGCCCACTGACGGTGATCTGAAGCGGTTTGAAAGCCATCTTCTGCTGCAGGCGGTGCGTGGAAGCCAGGCACATCTCGAACTGCCACCGGATGCTCTGCCAGAGTGCCAGCAGGCGCTGGTTGGCCGCCATCCTGACCACATACTCGTGGAGTTCGACGTCGAGGCGGCTGAGTTCGGCGAGCGTCGATGCATTCTCCTGCCGGGCGATGTTGCGCTCGATAAACTCCGAGGCCGCCGGCGTCCATCGCGCGGCGGCCCGGCGGGCGGCCATGCTCTCCAGTGCAATGCGCGCATCCCTGATCTCGTCAAAATCCTGTTCCGTCAGGGTGCGGACGCGAGTCCGGCCGGTGGCCTCGAACTGCACGAGTCCCTCGCGCTCCAGCTCGATCAACGCTTCGCGCACCGGCGCCCTGCTGGATCCGAACTTTTTGGCGAGCGCAGGTTCTGCCAGGGCGACTCCGGGGGGAAGCGTGCCGGAAATGATGTCTGAGCGGAGGGTTAGAACAACCTCGCGGGCGAGGTTTTTGCGCTGAGCAGGGGCGGAATCCTGTGGTTGATCCGGCATGGGCGAGCTTTAAATTGTCGACACTTTGAGTCAATCCTGAAGTGTCGACAGTCTTTGACCCTCTTGTACCGCCCGCCTCCGGAAATCATAAGGATCGGGGCGGTCCGAATCCGAGACCAAACCCCTCCGTGCGCTGATCATAGCGGGTGGCTGCTGCCACGATTACGAGAACCAGCCAAAGATTCAGCGCTGGAATCCAGGCGCGCTCCAACGTCCAGGTGGACGTCGTTTGGACGAATGACAAGATCACGAGGCCTTCAGCCCGCTCCGCCACGATCCCACGCGCGAGAGTTGCGTGAATTGCGCGAAAAGCATTTTCTTACGCAGACCCAACGCATCGAGCCGCAGTTTCCGCGGTAGAAGTCTGTTCAGCCGCCTTCGACGTGAGCAACGACCACGGCGTCCTGATTAGCCTTTGTTTGTTTTGGGATGGCGCCGCTGCGTTAATTTTAGAGGGGAAATCCCTTCGCCGGAGTGATCAGCATTTTCTAGCTTTCTGTACACTTCAATTGCCCGAGCACCGCGAAAAGGTCCGCTTTGTAAATCATGACGGCCGACTTTGTAATCAGTTGCCTCGTTCAGTCTCGGAAGTGGCGGCGGAGGCGGTCCGAACTTTACACGAGAGAGCCCCAGTCCTTAACGACGGCAAGGAGTGGACTGTCGTGAGCCATGCGGGTGAACGCGATGTCTTACTAGCGCTCGAGACCAAGTAGGCGGGCCAAGAGTTTTCACAGGCTTATGACGTGCTCCGATTCTTTGGAAACATGAGTAGTCCCTCCGTGCTTTTTGGCTTGGAGAGATTAATCGCGCATGACGCGACTTCGCCTGTTTGGTTGACCTCTTTTGGTGCTGGGTTCGCCGCTCATTCGTGTGCGCTCATTTAAGCCCAGCCCATGCTGTATCGCTCCATGTTGCGCTCAGGATTTGGCACGCAAACGAGCCTCGGAAATGGGGCTACAGCAACTCCTTCGGTAGCCCCTTTCCCGTCCACTCAGATCGCCTGCCAATTCAGAGCGCATGGCCTGGAACACTGCTAAAATCGCCAGTTAACGAATACCATCCCTGGCGCAAGTTGCTCCGGCAAGCCGCTGAACCACGGATTCGACGGAATCACATTCACCAAGCCAATCTGCACTCCAGACTCTGCGGTTTTTGCGTAATTGATCAGTCCAAACTGCAATCCCTTCAACCGGCCAGCATAATTCACCACGCCGCTCTGCAAGCCCTTCATCGAGCCTTCGGTGTAGTTTACGAAGCCACCTTGCCATCCCAAAAAATTCCCTTTTGTGTAGTTAATCAGCGCCCAATGAACGCCCTCGTAACTGTCTGCATAATTGAGTATCCAAGACCAACTCAGGCCTCTGCTCTCGCCCGTAGAGCCATTCACGATCCCAAGTGCTAAAGCCGTTTGCGGATTTTGCCCCCAAATGCTGAGCGCCAACCCTTCGATCCGTGTGTTGCGGTCAAAGATGGCGATCTCCGGCGTGAGGCTCAGTTGTATTGGCTCGCTCGCCAGCGCGATACCGCTCGTAATCACCCCAACCGCTAGGACTGTTAGTAACTTTTTCATGGTTTGTTTTTCCGTTAATCGTGTTTGTGCCGGACCCTTCCTGCACGCCCACCTTGAGCCTCGCGTTGCCTCGCCGCCATGGGGTCAAACCCGACCTCCCGATACGGTTCCACCCAAAGGTGACTCAGGAAAAGAATATGCCAACTTCGTAAACAAGGACTCAGCGCGCCCCTTCGACTGCAGCTCCGCACGCGCTTATTTTACGGGCCCTGCTTGGAGATTCAAAAATGGGCACCAGCATTTATAAAGCCCCTATGGTGACTCCGCTTGAAGCTGCTTTTGATACAGAAGATTTCCGGGCCTTAGGGCATC
>CANFNA010000015.1 GCA_947448395.1 Chthoniobacteraceae bacterium | reverse complement strand
TGCGATGAGTGTAGGGCCCTTCTTTTTTTGAGCGCCTTCAGCGCCTGGAGACACGGAGACTTGTCCGCTTGACTTCTCGATGTCGGTACCGAGGAGCGTCAGCGAGAAGTCAAGCGGACAAGTCTCCGTGTCTCCAGGCGATGAAGGCGCTCAAAAAAAGAAGGGCCCTACACTCATCGCACCCACGCCAAAATCCGTCGCTGAAATTGCCGCGCAAATTCGACCGAGCCTCGTCAAAGTCGTTCAAGAAGGTCGAGACGGACCCTCTGGGATCGGAAGCGGCTTCGTGATTGATTCAAGTGGTCTCATTGCAACTAACAGGCACGTCATCGGCGAAGGTCGCAGAATCACCGTAGAAACAAGTGATGGCAAAAGCCTCGAGGTGATTGAAGTCGTTGCCAACGACTCCCTCCTCGACCTAGCCATCCTCAGAGTCCGCGGCACCAGCCTCATGGCCCTTGAATTTGGTGATTCTGATAAATTGCGCCAAGGCGATCCCATCATCGCGATGGGAAATCCAAAAGGACTCACGTTCAGCGTTGTTGCGGGCGTGGTTTCGGAGCCACGGCGCGAAATCGACGGACAACCGATGATCCAAGTCGCCATTCCAATCGAACAAGGAAACAGCGGCGGCCCACTCTTAGACGAACACGGCAAGGTCCTCGGCGTGCTCACCCTAAAATCTGCTTTGGCACAAAATTTGGGGTTTGCGATGCCATCTAATCTCCTCCGAAAATTAATCGATAAACCCAACCCCATTCCCATGGAGCGTTGGTTAACCATCGGCGTACTGAACCCTCGGCTCTGGCAACCGCTCATGGGCGCGCAATGGACGCAACGCGCCGGATCCGTAAATGTCACTCATCCTGGCTCCGGGTTCGGCGGCCGATCGCTCTGTTTGTGGAGAGAAAAACCTCCAGAGCACTGTTTCGAGGCCAGTGTCGCTGTCCGTCTCGAAGAAGAAAGCGGCGCGGCAGGTCTCGCATTCTGTTCAGACTTGGATCAACGCCATTATGGATTCTATCCCACCAACGGAAAGCTGCGCTTAACACGCTTCGACGGAAAGGATGTATTCACTTGGCAGATTCTCGCGGAAGTCTCCTCTCAAGCCTATCATCCCGGAGAGTGGAACACTTTGAAGATTCACGTGGAGGATCAACAAATCACGTGCTCCGTAAATGGAGAGATTGTTCTCGATTTGAAGGATGCAGAGCTGCGAGGCGGGCATTCTGGCCTGTGCAAGTTTCGAAACACGATCGCCTCTTTCAAAAACTTCAAAGTGGGAGGCTCTTTGAATGGACCGACAGCCTCTCCTGAAGAGGATGACCAAGCCCGCGACTTGTTGGCCACATTCCTTGACGGAACCACAAGCCACGATGCGGTGCTCAGCAGGTTTCTCAAAGACCCTATCAAAGGACGGAGCTTTCTTGAGGCTGGCCAGCGGAGACTGGAAGTTCAGGCAGACCGAGTCCGCAACCTAGTCTCTGAGCTGCATAGACGCGCCATTGCTGGGGCGCTCAGAGACGAACTCGAAAAAGGCGATCCTACAGCCAACTTGCTCCGCTGCGCGTTACTTCTCTCGAAATTTGATAATCCGGATCTCGATATAGAAAGCTACGAACAAGATTTTCAGCACATGGCCGACGAGCTCCGAGAGCTCCCGGAAATCCACGCCGGAACGAAATCGGCTGTCGAACGCCTCAAACAATACCTTTTCCAAGAAAACGGTTTCCATGGAAGTCGCGTGGAGTACAACCACCGCTCCAACAGTTATATCAACGAGGCCATGGACGACCGCGAAGGACTCCCTATCACCCTCTCGGTCATCTTTCTTGAAATGGCTCGGCGCCTCGGAATTAACGAAGTTGTCGGCATTCCCCTCCCAGGGCGATTTATGATCGGCTTTCGTGCGAACCCCCAAGATGCATTTTCTATCATCGACGTGTTCGAGGGAGGAAAAGGAAGAACTTTCGAGGAAGCACTCGCGGCGGTGGGCGCAGATGGTGAGCTGCCTGAGCGATTCACCAAACCGGCGTCTACAAAAGAGATCTTGCTGCGGATGATCCGAAATCTACTCGGTCAAGCAAGTGACTCAAAATTGGCAACTCAGGACACCCTCCCCTACATCGATCTTGTCCTAGTGCTGGATCCGGAATCCAACCAAGAAAGGGTTGCCAGAGCGCTTCTTCGAGAAAGGTCTGGCGACAAAAAGGGAGCGGCCGCAGATGTCCGCTGGATGCTGGAGCAACACCACGGATCACTGCCCGATGAACAACGCGAAATGCTCCAACGCTGGCTGGATCGGCTCGGTCGTTAATGGACAGTACGCGCAGAATCCTTTTCAGGAGTCCTTCCTAAAGCGGGATCTCCAAGACCGGTCTTTATCGGATCTTGAATAGATGGGATTCGCCTCGAATAAACCAACCTCCATCTGTTGGCGCCGGAGACGCAAGCGTGCGTTCACCAAGTTCGTTAGTGGCAAGCAACTCAAAGGTTCTTGCTGCTTTGAGAACGAAGGTGCTGCCGGTCTCATTCTGAAAATAGAGTCGTCCATCTGCAGCAACCGGTGACGCAGAAAAATTCCCTCCCAACCGCTCACTCCATAAAACGTCTCCGGTCTTCGCCTCCACACACGTCGCAATCCCTGCGTCGGAAACACAAAATAATAGATCGTCTACCACCACCACCGATGCAGTATGCGGCGCGCCTTTTTTCAAGGTCCACGCCACATGGGTGTCCGTCACATCCCCCGCTGCTCCCTCCGGCCGAATCGCAAAAAGCGTCGGCGTATCAAATCCCGAACTCAGGAACAAAAGGCCATGGGCAAATACGGGCCGGGGAACAACTGAATATCCCTCCCCATAATTCACTTTCCACAACTCCGTCCCGTCCGCCGGCCGGTAGGCACCGACAAATCCGCTGCCTGGGCTGATCACCTGCTTTTGTCCGCCAACGCTCACGACCTGCGGAGTGGAAAATGAAAAGTTTTTCTTAGCTGTGGTTTGGCGATCTGTTTTCCAACGGATCGCTCCTGTTTTGGCATCTAATCCCGCCACAAACGGAGATTCCTTCCCATCTGCACTAAAAACCAACAATCCATCCACTATCACCGGCGACCCGCCAGTTCCGTGAACTGGAATATATCCAAGGGTCTCCTGTTTCCAGAGGACGTTCCCTTCAAGATCTAATGCCGCCGTCCCCATGTGCCCGAAATGCACATAGATTCTGCCTTCGTGCACGATTGGCGTCGGACTTGCCGCCGTATTCTTGCGATGCATCTTTTTCGCATCTCCTAGTTCTGGACGAAAAACCTCTCGATCCCACAAAAGCCGCCCAGTTTCCTGATCAAAGCAAAGAGTATGAAGGCTGACCTCCTCGCTCGGGTCAGTAACTGCGCTGGTCAAATACAGACGCCCTCGCCAAAGCACTGGCGAAGACCATCCTTTTCCGGGAACCTCAACCTTCCAAGCCACGCCTTTCTCAGCACTCCATTCCAGCGGGAGATTTTTTGCATCCGAAAGCCCGTCTCTGCTCGGCCCACGGAACTCTGTCCAATCGGATGCCGCCTGAAGCAGGGGAGCAACTGACAGAAGCAGCTGTAACGCGAAAACCTTGCCGTTTTTACTGAAGGGATGGAGGGGGTACATCACGGAATGATTCCGCTCGATTAACGAGGAGTCGAGCGACAAGGCGCTAGACAGATCCTAGCGGAATCGATCAGCCAATCGAAATGAACGGCCCCTATCCGATTTGCGGGCGTGTAGAAACCTTCACACCCCATCACCGCATCGTAGAACCGCCACCACAACAAGCGGGGGTTCGAACGCGCCCCCGTGCATCAAACCTCAGGAATCTGCCGACCGTGCCACTCGCAAACTCACGCTATCCTGACGGAAAAGGAACTCGAGCGGGAATGGAACACTCTGGATAAACTCCGCTCTCATCCAGAAATTTGTAGTTTCGCAGAATGGATCTCTAAAAGGATCCTTCCACCCTCTCCACGGAGACCCCGCGAAGCCTTAGCGCTCTCCCATCAAAATAGCTATTGGTGACTGTAGCCCTCTTCGTTGTGATCGAAGATGTCTAATCCCTGTGATTCCCCTTCCTCCGTCGGACGAAGTCCAATCGTGGATTTCACGATCAACGCCAAAATCCAAGTCATCACCAAGGACAGGACTATACACATGGCCATCGCGCAGAGTTGCCCCTTGAGAAGTCCTTTTTCCACGAGCGCCGCTCCGCCAGAATTAACGGAAGAATCGACCAGAATGGCTGTTGCAAGCGCCCCAATAGTCCCGCCTACCCCGTGCACTCCGAACGTATCAAGCGCATCATCATAACCCAGTTTGGGCTTCAGGTAAGAACACGCCAAATAGGAAATAGCTCCTGCCAGAACCCCGATTAGAAGCGCAGACGCCCCAGAGACAAATCCAGCAGCATTGGTCACCGTTGCGAGGCCCGCAATCGCACCAGAACAAAGGCCCAAGACCGACGCTTTTCCGCGGTGGAATCGCTCGACCAAACCCCAGACAAGCATCGCAGAACAAGCAGCAAGCGTCGTCGTCAGAAACGCCTGGAGAGCAATTCCATCAACAGCCAAGGCTGACCCAGCGTTAAATCCGTACCATCCCGTCCACAACAAGCCCGTCCCCAGAACGCAAAGCACCATGCTGTGGGGCGGCATCGGAATTCTCCCAAACCGAAACCTCGGCCCCACCAAGAGACATAAAAGCAAGGCAGACCACCCAGAAGTCATGTGAACCACAATCCCGCCGGCAAAGTCTAAAGCCTTAAAGGAGGCGCCCTCGTTCGCGAGGCCAGCAAAGTCACCCGTCTGCCCCCATACCGCATGCGCGACCGGATAATAAACCCCCAGCGTCCAAAGCGCTGAAAACAAAAGCACCGCCGCAAACTTCATCCGCTCCGCGACTGCCCCAATAATCAACGCAGGCGTAATCGCCGCAAACATCGCCTGAAAAATAGCGAATGCGCCGGAATAAATCCGCCCCTCATACGAGCTCGGAGTGACCCCGAGACCCGCAAACCCAAAATGCTCAGATCCCCCAAAAACGTGTCCAAGCATGGAGCCAGAAAAGCTCTTTCCAAACACAAGACTGTAACCAACCGCCCACCACATCAAAATCCCCATAGCGGTCAGCGCTAGACACTGAGCAGCCACTGAAAGCACATTCCGCCCTCGGACCAATCCTCCGTAAAATAAGAAGAGCCCAGGAATGCACATCATCAGAACCAATGCGCTGCTAATTAAGACCCAGGCATTATCGCCCGCCGACGGAGTGATTTCGGAGAGAAAGAACATGGTTGTTTTTATTCAGGAGTGAGTGGCGCTTTTTACGCACCGACAGCCAAATCGACCACCTCTTTCTGAGTAAAAATCACCATCTTCTTCGGTCTCATCCCTCCACGCCAATCGCAGAACACATTAAAACGGCATCCTCCCCCACGGAAGAGATGTCCAGCGCGCCCGCCCCCGCGGGCGTCAAAAAAGTCGAGCCCCTCGAAAAAATCCGACCCCCGCATTCCACAGAACCCGACTCGACGAGGTAAATTGCCCCCTGCTGAACCGCACTCTTCTCAGAACCCGCGCCTCGTAAGCGCCTGCGGGAAATTTCAAAAAACGGGCATTTAATGAGGCTCTCTCCCTCCGGCTTGACCAGCTCCGGCTCAATATCATCAAACCGCATACACTCCAGAGACTCCATGACATGCAATTCCCTAGGTTTGCCATCCAACCCAACACGTCCCCAATCAAACACGCGGTAAGTGGTATCACTGTTTTGCTGTACCTCCGCAATCAGACAGCCCGCGCCAATCGCATGGCACCGACCGCTCGGAATAAAAAGGACATCCCCCGACTTCACGGAGATCGAGTGTAAAAGGGACTCCACATTTCCTTTCCGCAATTCCTCCTCAAAAATCTCCCGAGTTACCCCTCGACGAAATCCCGCGTAAACCTTCGCCTCTGGAGACGCTTCAAGAATCACCCACGCTTCCGTCTTGGGCTCCCCCGCGGCGGCGACAGCAACTCCCCACGGAGGATGCACTTGAACCGACAATACCTCTCGGGCATCCAAAATTTTGATCAGCAGTGGAAAGCGCTCGGCATTCTTCAGCCCCGAACCAAAGACGGCCTCTCGATGCTCCACCCAAAGTTGATGTAAGCTGGTCCCGGCCCAAGGACCAAAATCAACCACGCTCTGCGCCTCCGGTCGATCCACTAAATCCCAGGATTCTCCATAAGGACCTCCGGGGGGAAGGATTCGCCCGAGACGATCCGCCAATGCCGTCCCTCCCCAGACGCGACTGTGGTATAACGGCGTAAAAGACAGTGGGTGATCCAACCTCATAAAAGGAACTCCACTTCAGAATCGCGCCAAACGACGAACGTGGACAAGGTTCAATCCCACTTCCCTGCCAACCTAGTGGGGCCGGCGCTTGGCATCCCCGCGCGCGGAAGCCATGCTAAGACTTCGTTCCTATCCGAAACTCCCTTCATGAAAGCCCTCGTTCTCACCGATTACCGCAAACTCGAACTTCAAGATCTCCCGAAGCCCGACCCTAAACCAGACGAAGTCCTCATTCGCGTCGAAGCCTGCGGGGTCTGCGGAAGCGATGTTCACGGATTCGACGGCAGCACTGGCCGTCGCATTCCCCCGCTCGTGATGGGCCACGAAGCGGCAGGTACCGTTGCTGACATCGGTTCTCAGGTCTCCGGACTCCGCGTAGGCCAGCGAGTCACCTTCGACTCAACCGTGTCCTGCGGACACTGCTTTTTCTGTCAGCGCGGGCAAATCAATCTCTGCGACAACCGGCAGGTGCTGGGAGTCTCCTGCGGGGACTACCGCCGAGCGGGAGCCTTCGCAGAATTCGTCTCCGTCCCAGCCAGAATTCTCTATCCCCTCCCTGATTCTCTCTCCTTCGAGAAAGCTGCGATGATTGAAGCCATCTCCGTCGGCGTCCACGCCGTAGCGCTGACTCCGATCGCCCTCAACGATACCGTGACCGTCGTGGGAACCGGAATGATCGGGCTCTTGACCCTACAGGCCGCGAAGCTTGCCGGCGCTCGACGTATTATTGCTGTAGACGTGGATGACGGCCGCCTAGCCACCGCTCAGTCGATGGGGGCGACGGACTTGGTGAACGCGAAGAAAACAAGCGTCCCTTCTGCCGTCCGGGAGCTCACTGGCGGACGTGGGGCCGATGCTGCTTTCGAATGCGTGGGAACCACCGTCACCATTAGCTCCGCCATTGAATCCACCCGCAAAGGAGGGACGGTGACGCTAGTTGGAAACATTGCTCCAAAAATCGAACTTGCTCTTCAATCCGTAGTGACCCGTCAAATCCGCCTACAAGGTTCCTGCGCATCTTCGGGAGAAATTCCGGCCTGCATCGATCTCCTCGCCTCGGGCGCCATTCAGGTCGAGCCCATGCTAAGCGCATTCGCCCCACTGGAAGAGGGCGCTAATTGGTTTGAGCGCCTTTATAACCACGAGGCGAACCTCATGAAGGTCGTTCTTCATCCCTAATTCAAAACCCAGCCTTCCCTTCCCATGGACCTATTCGATCTCTCCGGAAAAGTCGCCCTCGTCACTGGAACTAGCCGAGGCCTCGGCCAATATTTTGCCAAGGCTCTCGCAAAAGCTGGCGCGGACATTGCCATGACCAGCCGGAAACGCGAAACCCTCGCTCCTTTTCAGGCCGAAATCGAAGCCCTAGGACGACGCACCTTCGCCACAGAACTTGATGTGCGCGACCACGCATCTATTCAAGCCGCCGCCGCCGAAATCGAATCGGCTTTCGGAAAAATCGATATCCTCGTCAACAACGCAGGATGCAACGTCCGAAAGCCCGCCCTAGAGGTGACTTGGGATGACTGGAATCTCGTCGTAGACACAAACCTGCGCGGATCCTTCTTCACTGCCCAAGCGGTAGCTCGAGGCATGATTAACCGCGGCTATGGACGCATCATCAATATCGGGTCCGTCACTTGCGTGGCCGGTTACGCAGGACTAGCCCCCTACGGCGCTAGCCGCGGCGGCGTTAAGCAACTCACCATGAGTCTCGCCGACGACTGGGGTAAACATGGCGTCACCGTAAATTGCCTCGCTCCAGGATGGTTCAAGACCAACCAAAACAAGGTGCTTTACGATAATGAAGACTGGGTGCGCTACCTCTGCGACCGCATCCCCCTGAAGCGTCCGGGCAGTCCCAACGACCTTGACGCCGCCGTCGTATTTCTCGCTTCCGAGGGAAGTCGTTATATCACAGGCCAAACGCTGCTCGTGGACGGAGGCATTTCAACAGGTGCCACCAAGGCCACCGTTTAGAAACTCCAGCAGAAATCCCCCTCCCCCAGATTTATTATGCCCCAGAACAGCACTTTCGTTCTTCTGCTCACGCTCGGCGTCATCGGATTCCTCATCCTGATGGTCGCTCGGTTCAAGATGAACGCCTTTTTGGCGCTCATGATTTCCTCGCTCCTTCTGGGGGCGGGAGCCGTCTGGCACGGACTCACCATCACTCCTGCGGGAGGCGCGACGCGAGCTCTCACGCTCACGGATACCGTCGAGATGTTTCAATTTGGCATGGGCAAAACGCTCGGAAGTATCGGCGCCATCATTTGCTTGGGAGCGATGTTGGGGAAATTCCTCGCTGAATCCGGAGGCGCCGAAGTTTTGGCGAAGCGATTCTCGGCGATTCTGGGGCCAAGCCGCGTTGGCTGGCTGGTGCCATTGCTCGCCCTGTGCATCGGGCTCACCACCTGGTTCGCGGTGGGTTTGCTACTGCTCCTCCCCATTCTACTGACCTTGGCTCGAGAAACAAAACGACCCTTCCTGCTTCTGGCCATCCCAATGCTTTCCTTCCTCTCCGTGATGCACGGAGTCATGCCCCCGCATCCGGGCCCAGTCATCGCCGTGGCAAAGCTCAACGCAGATACCGGCAAGGTTCTCCTCTGGGGACTCGTTCTCGGAATCCCTGTTGCTGCAATCGCCGGCCCGCTATTCGCCCGCATCGCCATTAAACGCGTCTCCGTGAGCCCCCCAGCCTTTCAAGCCTCGGTAAGCGCCAGCCAAAAGCTTCCCGGCTTTGGAATGACTCTTCTCACCATCCTCCTTCCAGTTGCCCTGCTTTTGATGGGAACCATCGCGGAACTTGCACGCATCGAAAACCCTGCCCTCCGCTCCGCCATGCTCTTTATCGGCAACCCAACCATCGCGTTGATCCTAGCCGTTCTTTTTAGCCTCTGGTCGCTTGGAGTCGGTTGCGGCAGATCCATGAATGAATTGCTTCGATTCAGCGAACAATCCCTCGCATCCGTTGCCTCTGCTCTCGTTGTCGTCGGAGCCGGCGGCGGCTTTGGAAGGGTCATGACAGACGTGGGCGTCACAAAAATCATGGGAGACCTTGCGGCTCAGGCAAATCTATCGCCCATTTTATACGGCTGGGTCATCTCAGCCTTCATCCGTGTCGCGACCGGATCGGCAACCGTAGCCATCACCGTGGCAGCCGAACTACTCGCCCCAGTCCTCGGGGCCTCACCGGGAACCAACCGCGAGCTAGCCATCGTCGCGATCGGTTGCGGCTCCCTGTTTCTCTCTCATCTCAACGACAGCGGGTTCTGGATTGTAAAAGAATGTCTGGGCCTTTCCATCAGCGAAACACTCCGCACTTGGACCATCACGGAGACGCTGATCGGCATCGCCGGATTGCTTCTGACCCTGCTCGCGAATGCGATCTGGTTCTAGAATCAGCCGCGGTCTTTCAAAACGCACTGTAGTGCAAACTCACCGTACGATACGTGTTCTTTGCGTCTGAGGCCGAAAAATAAATGAGCTGTAAGGACGTCGAATTGATGGTCCAGCGGTAGCCCGTCACAGTCTGCATCACACGGCTCACACCAACGGGCTCCGACTTCCGCACAATCTGCGTTCCCTCTCCATAAACCTCCGAGCAACGGCGCCTCAATTTCCCCATGATGCCGTTGTAATCATCCTCACCCCAAGCCTCCGACTGATACTGCAACTCCACTCCAGTCAGGATGCCTTGATTGCAATAAAAGACCGTTTTCTTCAATCCATCCTGAAGCAACCCCTCAACGTCGATTGCCTCGCGGTTTCCACGCGACATCCGTCGACCCACAACCTTCCCACCAGCTGCGCTGACCAAGCGCTCCAACCGGTCGGATGTCTCGCCCCAAACCAGTTTGAAGGGCGGCTTAATCTCACTCGCAGACCCTTGTTGCGCATCCGCTCTAGCCGCGGGAAAACTCAGCCCCGCCGCCAGCGCGACCACTGCCAATCTCGCAACTGGGGCCCAATGCATCATGCTTTCTTCACCGTGCTCGAGATCGACAACTCACGAAGCTGTCGCAATTCCACACTCACTGGCGACTGAGTCATTAAATCAACACCTCGGTTGTTCTTCGGGAAGGCAATCACCTCGCGAATGCTATCTGCACCGCAAAGCAGCATGACCAAGCGATCCAACCCCAACGCAATCCCTCCGTGAGGAGGTGCACCAAAACTGAATGCCTTCAGCAAATGTCCGAACTTGTGCTGCTGCTCCTCATCGTTCACCCCCAATACCCCAAACAGCTTCGACTGCAGCTCCCGCTCGTGAATCCGAATCGAACCGCCGCCCAACTCCACTCCGTTCAAAACCACGTCATAAGCGACCGCTCGCACCCGCGCGTAGTCTCCGGCCTCTAGAAGGCCCATATCCTCGGCTTTTGGACGCGTGAAGGGATGATGCACCGCCGCCCACCCATTGTCTTCCGGGCTGAACTGCAACAACGGAAAATCCACCACCCACAGAAAATTCAGCTCCGTCGATCCCTCCGTTAATTTAAGCAAATCTGCCACACGCAAGCGCACCCGACCCAGAACATCCGACACCGCCTGATGTTTGTCCGCCCCAAAGAAAAGAACGTCTCCGTCCTCAAACTGCATCCGCGCAGCCAGAGCCGCTTTTTCTGCCTCGGAGAAAAACTTCACAATGGGCGATTCCCACTCCCCATCCTTGAGACGGATGTAAGCGAGCCCCTTCGCCCCCAACTCTGTCTTTACCCACTCTTCCCACTTCTTGAGCTGTTCCTTTGAAAGCGCGCCAGCGGCTCCCTTGGCATTAATCGCCTTGATCACGCCGCCGCCGTCTAAAACGCTCCGAAACACCTTGAACTGCGTGTCCTGAAAAATGTCCGTGAGCGAAGTAATCTCCACCCCAAACCGAAGATCGGGCTTATCCGAACCGAAGCGGTCCATCGCCTCCGCATAGCTCATCCGAGGAAACGGAGTTGGAATCTCAACCCCCTTCGCCTCCCGAAAAATCCGCTTCAACAACCCCTCGATCAGCGACTGAATTTCAACCTCAGTGATGAAGGAAGCCTCCACGTCGATCTGAGTGAACTCAGGCTGACGATCTGCTCGGAGATCCTCGTCACGGAAACAGCGCGCAATCTGGAAATACTTCTCCAAGCCCCCTACCTGAAGCAACTGCTTGTATTGCTGGGGTGCCTGAGGCAGCGCGTAAAAGGACCCAGGGTTCAACCGGGAAGGCACCAGAAAGTCGCGAGCGCCTTCAGGGGTTGGGTTTGAAAGGATCGGCGTTTCAATTTCCAAGAAGCCGTGTTCATCCAAAAAGTCACGGGTGGACTTGGCCACACGGTGCCGCAGCTTCAAGTTCTGAGTCATCTCCGCGCGACGGAGATCTAAATACCGATAAGAGAGACGCAAATCCTCATTGGCGACCTTCGAGTCTAAGGGAAATGGAGGTACATCCGCCTTGTTAAGCACCGTCAACGCGCTCGCAATCACCTCAATTTCACCAGTCGCCAGTTTCAAATTTTCGCTTCCTGTCAAACGGCCTACCACCGTCCCCGTAATTTGAATGACGTCTTCCCCGCGGAGCCCGTGGGCCGCCTCGGCAACCTGAGGGTGCTCCTCAGGCCTAAAGACCACTTGGGTCAACCCTTCTCGGTCTCGTAAATCAATAAAGATGACTCCTCCGTGGTCGCGGCGGGAATTAACCCATCCCGCCAGAGTGACACTGTGGCCGGTGTGTTCCTTGCGCAGGCTATTACAAGAGGTGGAGCGGTACATAAGGGCGTTGGACAATACGCAGGACACGAACCAACTCCAGCGCGGAGTGAAGAGGGGGCTTTTTGCGCGTTCGAAAAATGGATTGCTTTCGCCTGCACATCGAGATTCCTGAGGATTGAAAGCTTTGCAGCCTCGTATCATGACTCAAACGCGGACTTCCGAATTGGTCTCGCAGCTTGGAGAAGCCAAACGCGGTCCCTCGCGAAGGCATGATCTCGATGCACTCCGCGCTGCCGCTATGCTCCTAGGCATTGCCTATCACGGAGCCCTTTCTTTCTCACTCGGCTTCGGATGGATGGTCCAAGACATCAGCCAGAGCACCGGGCTCTACATTTTCCAGTCCTTCGTCCACGGCTTTCGGATGCCGCTATTCATGTTGGTCAGCGGCTTCTTCACCGCGATGCTCTGGAGAAAGAAGGGCTTGAGAGCCATGCTGTGGCACCGATTTCGAAGAGTCTTTCTGCCTTGTCTTGCGGCGCTGATTACCGTGATTCCCGCAATGAAGTGGTCAGTCGGTTACGCGAACGAAGTCAGCAACGCCAAGCGAAAGAAGAGCCGCGAGAATATCATAGCAACGGAGAGTGTCTGGGGTGCAATCAACAAGGAGGACTTCAATGCCTTGCAAGCTCACTTGGAGCATCCGAAGGTCGTCACGAGCCTTCACCCCGCATTTCAGCTCACAGCATTGTCCTGGGCTTCGTTGGTCGGGCATGCAGCGATTGTTGGCGCACTCCTTGACAGAGGCGCGGACGTGAATTGGCGCTCAAAGGAAGGCCATACAGCGTTGCATGGAGCTGCGTTTTTGGGCCGTTATGAGGTGGCTGATCTGCTGATCAGCCGAGGGGCGGACATCAACGCGAAGAGCTTTAAAGGGGAGTTGCCCACTCAGAGCGCTGCCGTTGATTATTCCAAAGCAGCGTTCATCGCCGGCCTGCTCGGCATCGAGTTAAACAAGGAGCAGGTCTTACGAGGCAGGGAGAAAATACTGAAAAAGCTAAACGAACTCGGCGCAGAAAACGTCGCTCCTGAGGCCGTGAACACTGCAAATAATTTTAAGAAGATTGTTGAGCAACTGCTGACCTTTCCCGTTTTCGGAGTGGTTTGGTTCCTGTGGTTCCTAGTCTGGCTGGTTCTTATCTTTTCCATCTATGCCTTTTCCGCAGAACGGTTTGGCTGGAAGACACCGTCTCATTCGCTGATCATCTCGCAGCGAAACCTAATCTGGCTAGTTCCCCTGACCATCCTCCCGACATGGCTCATGCGATTGGGCAACGGCGCCTTCGGCCCAGACACCTCCACAAGCATCATTCCGACGCCTCATGTTCTGGCATACTACGCCCTTTTCTTCGGTTTCGGTGTTCTTTACTTCGATAGCGATGACGCTCATGGAAAACTCGGCCGCGCCTGGCGGTGGACCTTTCCGATCAGTTTGTTCCTTGTCTTTCCGATTGCTCTTGAATTCGCGACAGGCGCACTAGGCTTTCGAAACAAACTGCTCCCAGCCATCTATCATCGGCCTGTATCGGTTGTTTTTCAGGCTTCGTACGCTTGGATGATGTCCTTCGCTTGGATCGGAATTTTTCGCTCATGCCTTAGCGAAGAGAGTAAACGAATCCGCTACATATCGGACGCTTCGTACTGGTTCTATCTCCTGCATCTGCCCCTGGTCATCGCCACACAAGCCTTCGTCTGTGAATGGGCATTACCCGCGTCGCTCAAATTCTTAATGGTCACCTTGTTCGTGAGTCTGATCCTACTTACGACCTACGACAAACTGGTGCGCTACTCCTTTATCGGCTCATTCTTAAATGGGCGCCGACCTCGCCAAGAAGCATCCCACTCCACAGTCCACACACATGCCTAAGCCGAGGGCTTCGCCCAATCACCGGCCCCGCGCCACCCCCGAACACCCCGAGCGAGCTTAGAAAATGGCGCAAATATAAATCCTATCGCTTTTATAAGCATTGGGGCGATGAAGGCTGGGGCCGAAATATCTATCGCTGAGCACTCGAGAATGAGGCCGAGGAGATTTCACTGTGCCCTGATTCCTTTTGTCCCGTCCTGTTTTGAGATCCTAAGGAGGCTTTTCTCTGGAGGATTGTCCCTTTGCTGGCACATTCTCGCCTCCATTTTCGCCATCCCCATTCAGGGGCCTTTTTTATGCCTAATTCTCTTTGGAAGTTTCTCACCTCACTGAAGGTGACCGTGGTGCTCCTCATTCTATGTGTGCTTCTCGTTTTTCTGGGCACCGTTGCTCAGGTTCATGAGGGTCTCTGGGAAGCTCAGACTCGATGGTTCAAAAGCTTTGTGGTCATCCGAAGCGCAACGGATGTCTGGTGGGTTCCTCCCATCTTTCCAGGCGGATATACACTCGGATTCGGTCTTCTCATCAATCTCATCGCAGCCCACCTGAAAAGATTCCGTTTCACTTGGGAAAAGACGGGCATCCATCTCACGCATCTCGGCGTCATCCTCCTCCTCGCCGGGCAACTCATGACCGACCTGCTTTCCCGAGAAAGCTTCATTAATTTTGCAGAAGGCGAAACTCGGAACTACTCCGAGGCCCATCGAGAAACAGAGTTGGTCATCAATACCACCGCCCCAGAGGCCAACGGTAAAGACCGCGTCATCTCCTACTCGCAAGCGGCTCTGGAGAAAAAGGGCATCTTAAAGCACGCTGAGATTCCATTCGAAATCCGGATTTTGGAGTACGGAGAAAACGGGGAAGTGCTATCTCACGACAGCATTCGGGAGGCTGGAACCCGCCTAGCCACTGCGTTAGCAACGCTGGAGGCGAATTACTCCACCTCCGAGAGTCTCATTGCACAGGCTGAGAAAAGCGCAGACAATCCCGGTCGCGCTGCCATTTGGAGCGACGCCTTAAAGGCTGCAGGCGAGACAGGAAAGGACCTTGTTGCCTCCGTAAAAAAAATCGCGGCAGATCCGGATCGGACACCGCCGTTTCGAGAGGACCTAAAGCGCCGTTTCCGAACCCAAATGTTGGCGGCCTTCAAACGAATGCCACGAGGACAGAGCGGGGGTCAGGCGAGAGCTATGGCCTATGTGGCTCAGGAAACCGAGGCCGGCCGCTCCTTGAATTTAGAGCAACTCCCAGCCGCCGGAAACCAAGGGGCCGCAGCCCGTATGCACTTGCTACCTCTCGCCGCCTCTCGAGGCATGGATGATCAGAATGTGCCCTATGCGAAGGTGGAGCTCTTCAGCAAGGAAGCGAGCCTCGGCGTGTGGCTCCTTTCTGCTTGGCTCAATCCGCAAGATGTGAGCGTCGAAGGACGAACCTTCAGGATCGCGATGCGCAATGAGCGCTACTTCCAACCTTTCTCCGTAACGCTCCTCAAAACGACCCACGAAGTTTATCCGGGCACCGAGATTCCAAAAAACTACCAGAGCCGCGTCCGCATCGAAAATCCTCAGACACAGGAACGCCGGGAGGTCGACATTTCCATGAACAATCCGCTGCGCTACGGAGGACTGACTTTTTACCAAAGCCAAATGGGACGCACGGAAGAGCGGGGGGAAAAAGGAACGAGCGGAACCAGCGGCCTCCAAGTGGTTCGGAACCCCGGCTGGCTCACCCCCTACGCAGGTTGCCTCATCGTCGCTCTTGGCATGACATGGCAGTTTCTCCGGCACCTCATCGGCTTCCTCACCAAACCCCGCGCTGCTAAGTCGTCGCCGTCCAACCTCTCCCACTCTTAACCCCATGAAAAAGCACCTTCCTATTCTCGTCAGTGCCTTTCTGGCTTTCTGGGTCGCCGGATCTTGGCGCGTTCCCTCGGACAAAACCGGCACCTTTCCAGCAAACGCGTTTGGTCGACTCCCCGTCGTCTCTAATGGGAGAACCCAACCGCTAGACTCTCTCGCGAGGAATGCACTTCTCCAACTTCGAGAGAAGCAAACGGCAAACACCGAACCTTGGAAGTCCTTCTACCAAGGGCCAAAAATCCTTTCCGCCTCCCAATGGTTGATGGAGATGTTTTTCGATCCGTCCACGGCCGACTCAAGGCCAGTATTTCGAATCGATCACCCAGACTTGAAAGGGCTCCTTGAACTTCCGCTGGAAGCCGACCCCGATAAACAAACCGATGGCAAGTCATTCTCGTGGTCTCAGGTTCGAGATAAACTCAAGGAGCTTCAGGACGAAGCTCGGCGCGCTCAGTCCGTTGATCAGTCCGCAAGGACCTCCTTTGACAGCGCCGTTCTCAAGCTATGGACCGGTGTGGGGCTCTACATGAAGCTTCAAAACACGGTGCAACCACAGGACGCCAAAAACTGGGATCGCGACCTTCAAAATCTCGTTGCTCTGGCCCCCGCCGGACGTGAGGCCGCAAAAGCACAGCAGGCAGGGCAGCCATTCGATGCGCAAGTTCTGGAACAACTCATCCAGCATCTCCAGAGGGCCTCCGCAATGAATGAGCTAGATACCCCACTGGTCGTGGCACCGCTTTCGGCGACTCCAGATTCAAAAGACGCAGCGAAATGGTCACGCACTGGAGAAACCCTATTCGAGGTAGCCCGCGGCGCACCTTTACCGGCCTCGCTCCGTTCCTACGCAGCTCTGGGAGCAGCCTTCCGCTCCAATGGCACGGCAGGCTTTTCAAGCATTCTCACCGCCCATTTCGAAGAGTTGAATTCTCGCTTCCCCGCTGAAGTGAAAAAGGCGGCCAAGGAACAGAAGTTCAACACCCTAGAACCGTTCTATAAGTCCCTTGTCCTGTATGTTCTCGCAGGCATTTGCGTGCTGATCTACATGGTGAACCCAGATCGATTCCGTCTCCTCCGAGACACCGCCCAATCGGTCACGCTCCTCGCTCTATTAGTTCACTCTGCGGGCCTGATCTACCGAATGACGTTGGAAGGTCGCCCACCTGTCACCAATCTCTATTCCTCCGCAATCTTCATCGGCTGGGGAGCCTGCATTCTGGGACTTCTGCTCGAAAGGATCTGGCGCAACGGAATCGGCCTATCCGTCTCCTCCGTCACCGGCTTCCTCACGCTGATCATCGCCCACCATCTTTCACTGACGGGTGACACCATGGAAATGATGCGAGCCGTTTTAGACACTAACTTCTGGCTCGCCACTCACGTCGTCGTCGTGACCTTGGGCTACTCCTCGACATTCGTGGCAGGCTTCCTCGCCATCCTTTACGTCATTCGCGGGGCCTTCACGACATCGCTGACACCCGAGATCGGCAAGTCGCTCTCCAAAATGGTCTACGGCATCGTTTGCTTCGCCGCGCTTTTCAGTTTCGTCGGAACCGTCCTTGGGGGCATTTGGGCAGATCAATCTTGGGGCCGCTTTTGGGGGTGGGACGCAAAGGAAAACGGAGCCCTCATGATCGTCCTCTGGAACGCCGTTTTCCTTCACGCCCGTTGGGGGGGCTTAATGCGCGAGCGCGGTCTAATGGCCATCGCTCTTGGCGGCAATATTGTCACCGCATGGTCTTGGTTTGGGGTCAACATGCTCGGCATTGGGCTTCATTCCTACGGCTTTATGTCCGCCGCCTTCACCTGGCTGATGGCCTTCATTGTGAGCCAGATGGTCTTGATTGGCCTCGCCCTTCTCCCGCCCCGGCTCTGGAGGAGCCAAACCGCCTAAAAGCAGACTCAATTTTCACTCAAAATCACCTCTGCTTGCAGACATCCGATCCCAGAGTACCTTTGCAATCCCAGCGCCATGGACGAATCCCTTTCCACCTACAACCTCTCAACCCTTCCGTTTGAGATCACCCGCGACCCGATCCCATCGGACCCGGCAGCCAACCCATTCCGCTTGGTTGTGGATCCGATCATGCGGATGCGCTTGCGCAAATCCCTATTCGATCTCATCGACAGCCACGATGCCGAGTTGGCTCGGTATGTTTCCGAAGGAGCGCTCGCGCTCGATAGCTACAAGGAATACGTGGAGCTTTTCGCCCGCAGTCTTCGAGAAACCATGTCCTCAAAGGAAGGGGTCGCCTATCTCCTCGAATCCTGCGGCTTCGAAATTAACTCGGACGACATCAACATTTACCCGGAAACCCGCTGGCGCGTGACCCGCGAGGAATTCTAAGGCACTTCGCCAGAACACAGCCAACCGTCTCAGACGACCGTTCATTCGCCCTCTCGTTCCCATTTAAAGTCCCTCATGAGCGATTCCTTGCTGCTCCTTCGCGCCGTAGACGCCACCCAAATCCCCAGCGGTCATTCCGTCACCCTCGACGAAGGAACTCCTGTGACCATTACGCAGTCGCTGGGGGGAACATTCACGGTCCACGTAGATACCGGAGGCGGGCTATTCAGAATATCCGGCAAGGATGCCGACGCTCTTGGTCGAGAAAAACAATCCACGAAGGTTGTCGCAGAGGGCCCATTCAATGAGGAACTTGTTTGGTCACAACTGCGCGAAGTGTACGACCCCGAAATTCCGGTCAATATTGTGGACCTTGGACTCATCTACTCTCTTGAAGTCCAAGATCTCCCCGAAGGCAGAAAGGTTCTAGTCCAGATGACCCTCACCGCTCCGGGATGCGGCATGGGACCGTCCCTCGCCGCCGAGGCCCGCCAGAGGATTAGTGACCTTCCAGGAGTAGCCGAAGCCGATGTCCACCTTGTCTGGGATCCACCATGGGGCCCCGAACGCATTTCCACAGCAGGCCGATCAAAGTTGGGCCTCGATTGATCCGACCCTGCCGGTTGAGAGCCTCAAGCTCCTACCGTTTTCTCAACCGCTTCAAACAGCGCCTTCGACAAGCCTTAAGGCACTTTGGATTTTGGGAGATACGGCCCGATAATCTTCGTCCAAAGCTTGTACCCCTCCGCATTCATGTGGAGTTGGTCTGAACTAAAAATCTCCGGGCGTGGCAACCCGTCCACCCCAAGCATCGCGTGAAAGACGTCGATGAAAAGCAGCCCAGGAGTCTGCTTTGTATAAATCTCGATCAAAGCATTCGCCTTAATCACCTCAGCCACTTGCGACCACCTTTTCGGATTGCCCGCTATCGAAATGCAGGCAATCGGCGTTTCTGGCTGCTTGGCTCGGATTTTCTCCACAAACTTTTGGAACGACGAAAGCACCTGCTCAGCAGATTTGTGCGCGTTAATATCGTTTCCGCCCGCGTAGAGGACAATGAATCTTGGCGCGTAAGCTAGGACAAGGCGGTCTGCAAAATAAGCGGCATCCTCCATTTGCGATCCGCCAAAACCTCTATTAATCAACCGCTGGTCTGGAAAATCCTCAGACAACGTCGTCCACTTCCGGATGCTGGAGCTTCCCACAAAAACGATCCCATTTTTTTCCGGAGGTTGAAGCGCATCATTTTTCTCAAAATCGGCAACCGACTTCTCCCACTTCTCAAACCCGCCGACCTGCTCATCGACCGCAAAACACATCAAACTCAACGAGGATAAAAGGACGCTCAGAAAGACGTGTCTGATTTTTGTCCAAGGGTGGAAGGCTCTCATTGTGTCTCGTTAACACTTATACTCAGGCACGTCGACATCCTCGGTGTCGATTCCTCTCAGTTGCCCGACTCCTCGAGACTCGCACTCCGGAAAAACACCCCTACAATCGGCCCCGTCACTACAGTACGCATCGAGCCCACGGTTCGATGCCTGGTCTTCAACAACCTCCCTCCCATGAAACAAAACATCTCCCTCGTCATTGCAACGATCTCAGCAATCGCCCTCTCCTCTCTTCCCGCCCTGGCAAAGGGAAAAAAGGATGATGGGAAAATATCCGGTACTTACGGCTGCGCCCGTTTCGATACCAATGGCAACGGCATCCTCGATCCAAACGAAAAAGAGGCCCTGCTCAAAGCCTTCTCGGAAGGGGATTCAGCGCTCAAATTATTGGATACCAATAACGATGGAAAATTGGATGAAGCAGAACTCGCGGTCATCAAGTTGCCTGCTCCTACCAAAAAGAAATAGCGCCGCAACCGCAGTCGTTTCGCTCCTTCCACCCCTCTCCAGATCACCTCATGCAACGCCGCGCTTTTCTCGCGTTATCATTCCTCCTTCTTTCTTTCCACCTGCACGGGGCACAAACACCCCCATCTGCGCCGGAAAGTTCGGTTAAAATCACCGCTCGGGCAGAGCGAGAAAGTGCCATCTACAAAAAGTCGGAAGATGTTCTCTTCAACATTCACGTCACTCATTCGGGAACTCCTGTAGCCTCGGGCGAAGTGGAGTGGTCCCTATTAAAAGACGGCTTACCGCTAAACCTGCAGGGAAAGGCATCCCTTGAAAACGGGAAGGCTTCCGTCACCGGAAAACTGGATGAACCCGGCTTTCTTCAACTCCGGGTATCGTACCGCGAAACGCCAAAAGAAAAACCGCTGACAGCGCTTGCTGGGGCAGGAATTGATCCCGAGAAAATACAAGGGAGCCTTCCAGTTCCTGACGACTTTGATTCCTTCTGGTCCTCTCAAAAGGCCCTGCTTTCGAAAGTCCCTTTATCTCCTGAACTCACCCCGGTTTCTCAGCCAAACAAGTCAGTGGAAGCCTTTGATCTGCAGGCTCCGTGTATCGGCGCACCCGTCTCCGGCTATCTAGCAATTCCCGCGCAAGCGAAGCCCAAAAGCCTGCCAATCATATTAACGGTCCACGGCGCCGGAGTCAGAGGCAGCAGTCTCGGATCCGCAACCGGCTGGGCGTCGAAAGGCTTTCTCGCGATGGATATCAACGCGCACGGCATTCCCAACGGAAAGCCGGACGAGTTTTATAAGGGCCTGCTGGAAGGCGCTCTTAAGACCTACCGGTATGATGGTCGTGAATCTCGCGATACTTCTTACTTCCGCGGGATGTTCCTGCGCTTGGTTCGTGCAATTGATGTGCTCACTGCAAGGCCCGAGTGGGATGGGAAAAGCGTCGTCGTCTACGGCAGCAGCCAAGGAGGTTACCAAGCAATCGTCGCCGCTGGACTAGACCCTCGTGTCACTTTTTTCTCTGCAGGCGTTCCCGCCGGATGCGACCATTCTGGGATGGTGGCCAATCGGATCGCGGGCTGGCCTAAAATCGTTCCCACCATCGATTCAGGAAAACCAGACGCGCAGATTCTCGAGGCGTCGCGCTATATTGATGCCGCGAATTTTGCCTCACGGATTAAAGCATCCGGTTGCTGCTTTACCGTCGGCTTCATCGATACCACCTGTCCTCCAAGTAGCGTTTATGCGGCTTACAATCGCGTACCCGTTGCAAAGCATATCGAAAACGACATCCTTAGCGGCCACGCTCAATCGAACAAATCCAGCGCCGCCATGGCGGATGCCGTTCTGAAGCATATCGAGCAACAAAAGAGCCGGTAAGGCTCTTCAACGTTCGCGATTTGAAACGGCAGACAACCGAAAGTCACCTGGAGTCACTCCGAATTCACTTCGAAAGGCTTCATGGAGGTACTGCGCACCTGTAAATCCCGTCTGGCTCGCAATGGCTTCGACGGTCAAATCCGTCTCCCGCAGTAATCGATGCACTTCGCGGAAGCGTACACGCAGAATTTCCTCTTTCGGCGTTCGCTTCAATGCACCCTTCATTCTGCGATCTAGCGTGCTGCGAGAAACGTTCAACCGACGACACAACTCATCGACATTTAATCCAAAAGTCGCGTTTTCACGGATCAATCGCGCCGCATGCGCCACTAGCTGGTCAGCAATCATGAACTGATCCGACGAGCCCCGAACTACGACCCCTTTCGGCTTGATCAAAACGTTCTCGGGGCGAGTCTCCATGCCTCGCTTAAAACGCATGAGGCCATCAAGAAGTTTTGCTGCCGCGAAGCCCACAGAAAAGCCATCGAGTTGCACACTGCTCAGCTTTGGACTCGCGAATGCACATAAGGTTTCCTCGTTCTCTGCCCCCATCACAGCCACCTCCTCGGGCACCGCAATTCCGGAGCGCCGGCACGCTTCTAAAAGGCGTACTCCAAGCTGATCGTTAGCCGCAAAGATCGCCACTGGTTTAGGGAGCTGTGAAAGCCAGTTCATGAGCCTCAACTGGCTTTTTTCCCAGTCCTCTGCTGTATCCGATTTCTTCTCGGGGAGCACCTCGCAGGGAAACCCCTTAGCCTTCAATTCACAAACAAACGTGTTCACACGCTCCTCAAAAAACCGCTCCGTCTCCAGACTGTAAGCCGCAAAGACGCGGTATCCGCGTTCCAGAAAGTGTTCCGCGGCCATCCTTCCAATTTGCACATTATCCATCCCCACAAACGGCCGATGACTTGAAAAATGGGTGGCTCTCAGCTCCACCACAGGGAGTCCTGTCACGGAGAGTGCCTTGTC
Organism: Chthoniobacteraceae bacterium; assembly: GCA_947448395.1. Lineage (GTDB taxonomy): Bacteria > Verrucomicrobiota > Verrucomicrobiia > Chthoniobacterales > Chthoniobacteraceae > Chth-196. The sequence continues at coordinate 12,399 of CANFNA010000015.1, read as the reverse complement.
CATCTCTACGCTCATCGTCCGCGCTAAAATTCCATCACCATCCCACTCTCGGAGCCACTGTGGAGGTGGAGAGTCCAAAGCACGCAGCTCCAAATACGTCGACCATGGCCCATGTTCATCCAGATAACGACGAACCCCTGAGAGCACTTCACGGGCGTAGCTGCGAGTGGTTTCAATCAAAAGCGCGACCCTCGGCATGGAATGATCACGACCTATCATGATTGCAATTGGGGTGACGAAAAATCGTAGTGCCGCTGCATCATAATCGGAATCACAAACCAGAAAAGGCCTATTATGATGAGGGACTGAAACGAGTTTTCTGCTTGCCCAAAAAGTGAAGTCGGCTCGTGTAATCTCGCTTCCTCACTTCTGCTCATGTCACATCCTAAAGTCCTAATTATCGTCGGCGACGCAACCGAAACGGTCGATACTCTCTATCCTTACTACCGCTTGATTGAGGGCGGCTATCAGCCAGTCGTTGCTGCTCCAGAAAAGCGCAAGTACCAAATGGTCCTTCACGAAATCAAACCTGGATGGACCATCACCAAAGAATGGGAAGGCTACTCCATTGATGCTGAGATCGCTTTCAAAGACATCAACCCAGAGGACTATGCCGGCATTTTCTTCAGCGGAGGACGGGCCCCAGAATACATCCGCGAGGACGAAGATCTTCTGCGCATCACCCGTTGGTTCTGGGACCATCAAAAGCCCATGGCAAGCGTCTGCCACGGCGTTGAAATCCCAGCGCGCGCTGGAATCGTCAAAGGTCTCCGTATGGCAACCGTCGCAAAGTGCAAATTCGACTTAGAGGTCTGCGGCGGGATCTATGTGAATGAGCCGTGCGTCATCGACCGTCATATGGTCAGCGGACGCACCTACCACGATAGCGGTCATTTCATCGCTCCGTGGATTCGCATGCTCGATTCGCAAAGCGGCGCTTAAAGCGACGGCTTCTGCAACGCGACTAGCCCCTTCCAAAACGCGCCATGCTCTCACGACGCCATTTCCTCTGCGCCCTCGCCGCAACTTCGACTTCAAGGCGCTCGTTGGCGGCGCCTGAATCTAGTTTTAAGTTGCGATATGTTCTTTCTTCAGCGCTCTACGGCGAGATGCCTCTGGAATCCATCCTTCCAGAGGTCGCCAAGTCAGGGTGCGAGGCTCTTGATGTCTGGTGCCGCGTGCATGGCAATCAACGCGAACAAATCCGAGAGATGGGAGACGAGGCCTTCGCCTCTTTGCTATCAAGGCACCAAGTCAAATTAGGAGTCAGCACCTGCTATCCCCTCGGCCCATTCCGAGTCCAAGAGGAAATGGCTTGGCTCAACCAGCATGGCGGAAAGATCGTGCTCACAGGCTTCCCGGGGAAAACTGATGTAACGGGCTCGGAGTTGAAAAACACAATCAGGTCGTTTTTCGAATCCCTTAGGCCTCACGCCGAAAAGGCCGCTGAGCTCGGTATCACCATTGCTATCGAAAATCACCAAGGTTCCACTTTGCATCATCCGGATTCCCTCCGTTATTTTGGCGAACTCAACCCTTACCGCTCTGTCGGAGTCGCCTTGGCCTTCCACCATCTCCACCATTGGACTGACCAAATCCCCTCTCTCATTCAAGACTTGGGCGCGTCTCAGATCCCTTTCATCTATTTTCAGGAATACTCCGAAGGCGCGCGGACCAAAGTCGCTAAGGAGATTGAATTACAACAGCTGCCAGGGTTCGGCGGAGGGCTCGATTATCGCCCTATCGTTAAGGCGCTTCGGCAGATCCAGTTTTCTGGACTCGTTTCCCTATTCATGCACCCCACACCCCGCGGAATCCCTATTCTGCCGACTGTTGAAGAGGTTACGAGTGCAGTGAAACGAGCTAGGGCCTACATCGACTCCTGCTTGGAAGCAACCGTATGAACGCAATCCGCTTGCTGCTCATTTCTACCGCGCTCGCTCTAACCGCCCCTGGGGCCATCGCAGAGCCTTTTGTGGTGGGATTCAATCGATTTCATGCGGACGCCCCTAGTGCTGAGGGAGGCAGGCTTCTTTTTAACGAACTAAATTGTGTACGGTGTCACGAGGGCAGCACTGGGCTCCCAGAGCGAAAAGGACCCCAGCTATCCGGTATCGATAAAAAGTTCCACCGCGAATGGGTGAAGCAATTCCTCGAAAACCCCTCTGAAACACGCGTTGGAACCACCATGCCCAGCCTGATACACGGCGTTCCCGCTGCTGATGTCGACGCCATCCTTGCCTATTTGGCCTCCCTCAAATCGCCCGCATCGAAAACGAAACCTCCTCGCCACATCAACAGTGCTCGAGGTCGCGACCTCTTTCATTCCTCCGGATGCGTGGCCTGCCATGCACCAGACCCAGAGTTTCAACCTCCGGAAGGAATTCCTAAGGCCGCTGAATTCACTTACGCATCGATCGCATTCCCAGAAATCCCCTCTAAATACTCAATCATCTCTCTGGTCGATTTCTTGAAAGATCCGCTCAAACATCGATCAGACGGCCGCATGCCAAAGTTTGTTGCCGAAGATGACGACGTCGTCGATGTTTCCGGCTATTTAATGCGGTTTGAGGGCAGTAATGGAGTCGCAGCGAACAGTATCGAGGATTGGCCGCAAGATGCAGCTCTGGCTAAGCGGGGAGAAGTGTTGATTCGAGAAGCGCGATGCGCTGCTTGCCATGAACTCCCAAAAGAAACCGCAGCGAGTGTCGTGCCGCTGTCAAATATGCAGAAAGGATGTCTCGCTCTCAAACCCGCGATTGGCATTCCCGAATATAATCTCTCCGACCAGCAGAGGCAGTCCCTTGAACTTTTCTTAAAAAAGAGACCCGAGACACCTTCCGATGCTTTGGTGGTTTCACTTTCTTTAGAAGCGCTGAATTGCACCGCCTGCCATGATCGCTCTGGATCTGGCGGCCCGGACGCGGCTCGGAAGGCCTATTTTGGCGGCGATCATAATCTAGGAGACACCGGCAGATACCCGCCCCCGCTAACCGCTGTAGGACGAAAGCTTCGCCCGGAGTGGCTTGAAAAGGTTCTTTCCGGGGATTACCGAGTGCGCCCCTACTTGCACACGAAGATGCCGATCTTTGGAAAATCCACTAACGGCCTCGCCTCGCTCCTCGCAAAAACAGATGCGCGTGCTGAAAAGCCGTTGCCCGGAGGAGACGATAGCGCGGGGCGGAAACTCCTGGGAACCAACGGGGGCATTGGATGTATCACTTGCCATCGTTGGGGCTCTCAACCAGCCCTCGGCATACAAGCCTTGGATCTAAGCAACATCGGCAACCGACTCACCGCAGAATGGCTCCGCGAATATCTCATTAACCCTGCCGCCTATCGTCCAGGAACGCTCATGCCGTCTTTCTGGCCAAACGGCACCGCATCGAACCTCCAAATCTGCGGCGGAAATACAGACCTCCAAATCGCTTCGATCTATTCGTTTGCTAAAAGCGCAAATGGAGAGCCAGAGGGTTTCCCGCAAAAGAGTCACGGAGAGTTTGACCTCATTCCCAAAGACAGGCCCATCGTACAGCGCACTTTTATGGAAGGCGTCGGATCGCACGCCGTCTTAGTCGGATTCCCGACGGGAATCCATCTCGCGTATGACGGAAAAACAGGGCAACCCGCGCTCGCATGGGAGGGCAAGTTCTTCGATGCCTATAACACTTGGTTCTCGCGCTTCACACCTTTTGAAAAACCATCAGGCCGAGTGCTTGGACGTTGGAAATTACAGGACTCAGCCACTGCTCCATTCCGCTTCGAGGGTTACAAACTTGATAAGGAGGGAAACCCAGTCTTCCTCCTCAGCCACGGCCAAGACAAAGGCTTCGATCGGTTTGAAGGGATTCCCAACGGTTTTAGGAGAACACTCGAGTGGACATCTTCTTCAACCACACATCCCGCGCCCATCCACCCCGAAGGCGCACAGGTCCTCGAAGAGTCGTCTTCGCAAACAGGTAGTCGTCAATTCACCTATCTCTGGAAATGATACGTTGGGCTCTCCTTTTTATCGTCTTCGCGAGCGCCCTCCCAGCGCTCGCCAAGAACTCTGCATACGAAATCGCCGATATTATGACCGCAGACTCGCCAACCGCTTCCCGCAGCAAAGATTGGAAGCCGGGCTCCGGTATTCCACTTGAGGTCGGCGGCATGGATTGGCTTCCAGACGGTCGTCTCGCTCTGGTGATCCGCAAAGGCGAAGTCTGGATGCTTGAGGGCGCCCTGGCTGACTCGCCAAGTAAACGCGTATTCAAACAGTTCGCAGCTGGACTCCACGAACCACTGGGCGCGCTCTGGGACAAAGACAGCCTCCTAGTCACTCAACGCACCGAAATGACGCGACTGCGTGACTCTGATGGCGATGGTATTGCCGATGAATACTCCACCGCGGGGCGCGGATGGAATGTCTCAGGGGCTTACCACGGCTATGCCTACGGCCCTAAACGCGACGGGAAAGGTCAGCACTGGGTCACATTGAACGTCGACATGGGCGACCACTCTGCCAACGAGAAGCCTTGGCGAGGTTGGGGCGGGATAATCTCCGAAACTGGGGAATTTGTTCCCATGGTCGCAGGCATGCGCTCTCCATGCGGACTGGGCGCCAATCTTGAAGGCGATATGTTCTGCGTTGATCAGCAAGGAACATGGATCCCAGCGACCCCAATCTACCACATGCGGAAGGGTACCTTCTTTCTCAACCCTGAGGGAATCGCATCACAAAATCGAGAAGACTCCCCATTAAAACTCTCCGCGCCCGTTCCCTCCAAGGTTGCTTATCCAGACGCCTTGCGGGCGCTTCCGGAGATGCGCCCCCCTGCCGTTTGGCTCCCCTACAATAAAATGGGCCGAAGCGGCACAGACCTTGCGGTGTGCAATGCGGGTGGAAAATTCGGACCTTTCGACGGCCAGCTCTTCGTAGCAGAATTCACCGACGCGAAGATCGGCCGTGTGTTCCTCGAAAAAGTTGGAGGTGAATACCAAGGCGCTACCTTTCCTTTCTTGAGCGGCTTTGCCTCGGGCATCGTTAGACTCCTGTTTGCTCAGGACGGAAGTCTCATGGTCGGTATGACCAGTCGTGGCTGGTCTTCTTTAGGCACAAAATCTTACGGCCTACAACGTGTTCGCTGGAAAGGCGAAGTTCCATTCGCCATTCGCGAAATGCGCGCACTTCCAGATGGCTTCGAACTTTCATTCACCCGTCCGGTGGACGTGGCTAGCGCAACAGATTTGAAGTCCTACAGGATGACGAACTACACGTACCTTTATTCGAGCGCTTACGGCAGTGACGAAATTGAAACAGCGACAAACCACATTATAGCCGCTGTCGTAAGCGAAGACCGCCTGCGCACTCGGCTGAAGGTCGAAGGGCTCCGTGCCTCGTACGTCCACGAGCTCCACGCAGACGGATTGAAATCGGAGGCCGGAGAGCCTCTCGATCACTCGGACGCCTATTATACGCTCAATAAGATCCCCCTAAAATGAGCTCGGCCGTCCGTCTCGCAGCTCCTTGATGTCTCTGCAGGACCTCACACGCATTTTCCCCAAGCGCGCGACGCTCATCCGGACTTTCTAACAACCGACTGACTTCCTCACCCAGATGCGCCTTATCTCTAATTTGAATGGCGCCCTTCGCGTCTAGGAGATGTTTGACGACGACCTCAAAGTTCTCCATGTGAGGTCCAAATACGACGGCCTTTCCTAACCGCGCAGGCTCCACAGGGTTCTGTCCTCCATTCGCAGTGAGGCTCTTTCCCACAAAGACGACCGTAGCGAGTTTATACCAGTCTCGCAGCTCACCAGTACTATCCACCAAGATGACATCGGCTGAAGACACCTTCTCTAGTTCACTGCGCAGCACAATCTGAAGGCCAGATAAGCGGAGCCTGCGAAGCAAGTCTGGGACTCTCTCGACGTGCCTCGGAACCAGAATTAGTTTGAGCGTCGCATGCGTCCTTCTCCAGTGCGGAAGAAGTTGAACAAGCATCTCCTCCTCGCCCTCATGCGTGCTCCCTGCAACCAAGATCGGACTCAATCTCCCGCCACCAAGCGACTCCATAAGCGCTCGCAGGCGATCAGCACGTGCGTCAGAAGTCGTTAATAGACCCTCATCAAACTTGATGCTCCCAGTAAGCTTCAAGCGATCAGAAGGAATGCCAAGGCACTCCCAGCGCCGGATTTCCTCGGGGTCAGGAATGCTGATCCATTGTAAGAGTTGAAAAAATGGCTCACACCAACGCCGCCACTTTGTAAAACGACGCGCAGATCGAGGCGAAAGCCGTGCATTGGCTAAACAGACTGGAATGCCTCGCTCAAAGCACATCGAAACCAAATTTGGCCAGATTTCTCCCTCGATCAGAATCAATCGCGCCGGCCTCAATAAATCCAAACAGCGGGACACAGGACCTTCAAAATCGACGGGATTGTACATGACAAAAATTCCATTTGCTGTCGCCTGTTCCGCAATCGCGTAGCCCGTTGAAGTTGTCACTGAGAGCGCAATTCGCATACTCGGCTGAACCTCTTGGAGTGCTCTCGCAAGCTTCAAAGCCACTAAAGTCTCTCCAACACTTATGGAGTGAATCCATGTCCACGAATGCCCTGTAAGACGGTCTTTGTCCTTTTGTAAAAACCACCCGAAGCGCTGTTCAAAATTCGGTCTCCAACCTCCTCTGCGCCGCAAGCGAAGGAACAGCGACGGCAACAGAACTACGGCGAGCAGCGGACCCAACATGCGATACAATCGCAAGGGCAGCCCAATACTTTCTGGAAGTTCACGAGCAGACATGGCGCTAAGACTCATCCAACACGGCGCCCAAGAACACCTGAAAAAGGTAGGATCTCATCCAAAAAAAGGGCGCGCAGACGCTACTAAAAGCTCCTGCGCGCCCCGAAGAGAGTCGGGCATAAGGCGGGCCCGCCGCGTCAGTTCACGTAAGCCGCCTCATTCGCAAATAGAAGCGTCTGCACGAGCGTTTCCCACGGCGAGAGACGAATCCTCTGAATCACATCGCCCTCGTTGACGACGGCCTTAGTCATGTTCTTTTGAAGAGCGGCTGCACCAACCACCTTGGGAGTAGTTACATTATTTTTGGCTGCCATTTTTGAGGACTCCGCAGCCACGGCTTTCATTTCTTTTTCCTCGGCCGCCTGACTTTTAGCCTCTCGCGCCAGAAACTGAGTGGCCAAATCAAACTCCTCTTTCGAAGGCGTCCTCTGAAGAACAATTCTGTAAATAGCCAAAATGCGCTGGCGATCATTTTCAGCACGCTGAATCTCAGGCCTCAAAATGATCTGTTTGGTGACCATCACGACAAACGGGCTGTTCATCAAGAACAGCGCCTGCTGGGGAACCAAGGTTGATCGGCGCTGCGAGTTAGGCTGCACGGGATTCACTACGTCAAACTGCATCAGCAAATCCGGCATGTTGCCGCGGTCCACATACCCATAAACAGACCGACGGAGAGAAAACGGTTCGTCGATAATATTCACCGGCGCTCCACCCATCTGGAGATCCAGTTTCCCAGCCATCGTCAGCAGCGAATCGCGGAAGCTCTCAAAATCCAGACGTCGCAAATTTGCCCGCCAGAGGAGTTGATTGCCAGGATCCACGTCCTGCTGACGCATCCCCGAAGTACTCGTTTGCTGATAAGTTTTGGAAAGCATGATGGCTTTGTGCATCGCCTTAACAGACCAAGCCGGCTTAGCCGGACCGAAATCTTCCATGAACCACGACGCTAAAAAATCCAGCAACTCTGGGTGCGTTGGCTTTCCGGACTGGTTTCCCAAGTCATCAGGAGTCCGAACCAACCCTTCTCCAAAGTGGTGCATCCAAATCCGATTCACCATCACTCGCGCCGTGAGAGGATTACTCTTGTCAGCAATCGCCTTCGCTAATTCCAAGCGCCCACTCCCATCCTTGAACGGCTCAGCCTGTTGAGAACTCAAAATTTCCAGAAACCGACGAGGCACCTTCGGCGCATCCGGAGCAGGTCTATTGCCCCTCGGAAAAACAGGTGAGTCTATCGGCTTTGGTAAATCCTCCATCACCATAGCACGGACCGGCGCCCCTTTTGGACTCATCATCAATTCACTAATTTGGACATACTTGGAACGAGTCCAAAACAGGCCTCGACTACGGAACGGAACCGTCTTGATCCACGCCGTTCTCACCGCCTCATGATCGGGTAGCTCCGCTGCTGAAATCGGCTTGAGCGGAAAACCGACAATCTCCAAAAGCCCCTTTTCCGGTGATTCCATCGCATTCTTGGAAGAATCCCCCATGGTTTGGTATGCGGATGCAACCTTTGACTCCACCGCCAAAAACAACTTCGCGAAAGCCGCCGCTTTCTTCTCCGGAGCCGCAGGGAGGCTTTCTTTCAAAAACTGCGCGACCATCAGGTTCACATTGCCCTTGTTAAACTTTCCTTGGTCGATGGATTGATTCACCGACTCTTGGCTCTCTCCAGAAAGGATTTTTGCCAAAGGCCCCGCCACAGGATTGTTCGGCACGATAGATCTCTTCACCTGCTCAATAATATTCGGATCCAGTTTGTGCGTTGCCTCCAACTGATCCGCCCTTTTGCGCTCCGCTTCAGGAGCATCCTTGCGGGACAAGTAGGCTACTTCCAAATACGCCTCAGCATGCTTGCGGAAGGCATCTGAAAACTCTTTGTGGGCGGCATAAAATCCTTCCAAGTTCTGCTTCTGTAAATCGGCAAGCCTTTGGTTGAACTCTTGCACCTCTGCAGAATTTGGATCGCCGTGAATGACGGGCAAATCCACCGGCTCTCGAACGCTCGTGAATACTCCGCGCAAGGCGTAGTAATCTTTGATGGAAATCGGGTCAAATTTGTGGTCGTGGCAACGCGCGCAAGCCACAGTCAAACCCAGCAATCCACGTCCAATAACGTCAATTCGATCCGCCACGACCTCCTCGGGATCCTGGAATTTCTTGCCAAGGGTGAGAATCCCTAACGCAGCCAAGTTCTCGCGCTTGTTATTGGGAATCTTGTCCGCAGCCAATTGCTGTATGATGAATTGATCATACGGCATGTCCTCATTGAACGCTTTAGTCACCCAATCGCGATAAGTGTACGCAAAGGGATAATGATAATCTTCCATCGAACTTTCAGGGATAAATCCCTTTGTGTCCGCGTAACGAGCGGTATCCAGCCAGTGACGCCCCCAGCGCTCCCCGTACTGCGGCGAGGCTAATAACTCTTCCACGACCTTCGCAAAAGCATCGGGACTTTCATCTTGGACAAATGCCAGAATCTTTGCAGGAGACGGCGGCAATCCGATGAGATCGAAATAAGCGCGCCTCAAAAGAGCTTCCTTCGAAGCAGGAGGAGCGGGAAGCATCTGTTTCTCTTCCAGCTTCGCCAAAACAAACTTGTCCACGGAGTTCACGCACCAGTCCGCATTCTTCACCGCAGGAGCCGTCGGACGACTTACCGGTTGAAACGCCCAGTGATCTTTTTTACTCGGCTTACCCACGGATCCTCCCGCCCGAGGATCCGGGGCTCCCATGGCGACCCATTCCGTTAAGTCCTTAATCTGATCATCCGAAAGTTTCTTCTTAGGCGGCATTTGAAGGTCATCCGTCCACTCCACCGCTTTAATCATCGCACTCCCTTTTGCGTCACCAGGCTTGAAGGCTGCCCCAGTTTCGCCGCCCTTCAAAATCTCCTCCCGCGTATCCATGCTAAAACTACCCTTGGTCTTTCCCTTTTCAGCCGAATGACACTCAAGACAGTGATTCACCAAAATTGGTCGGATCTTGCTTTCGAAAAACTGCACTTGCTCCGGCGGAATGGCGACGGCTACCGCAGCGTGCACCGCCAGAGGCAAACTAAGAAGACTGGCAATCGTACTGATAAAGACGCGATTTACTTTCATACAAAGAGTCAATGGCCTGTCCAAATAAAGTTAAGCAATCAGGTCCTTGGCCACTTCCCCAAAGTTGTCCGTGAGACGGAAACTGCGGCCGTTATAATCGTAAGTGAGTTTGGTGTGGTCAAACCCAAGCAGGTGCAGCCAAGTCGCATGAAGATCATGGATGTGCATTCGGTTTTCGACGGAGCGGCCGCCAAATTCGTCCGTAGCTCCGTAAACCGTTCCCGCCTTCACCCCTCCGCCCGCCATCCAGCAACAAAGCGTTTGCCCGTTATGATCCCGCCCAGGCTTAGCTCCTCCTCCCTGCCCATCTCGAGTCACCGTCCGGCTAAACTCCCCCCCCAAATCACCAATGTAGAATCCAACAAACCGCGCTGCTTGAGGTCGGTCAGGAGAGCCGCAACGGCACCATCCGTTGAGTTCGCAATCAAAGGAAGTGCAGTCTCGATATCGTTGTGGTGATCCCAACCTCCAATCGGCACTTGAACGAAGCGCACCCCTCTTTCAATTAAACGCCGAGCCACCAAGAGTTTCGTGCCGTGCGCATTCTTCGTCGTGCTCCCAGGAAGCTTTTCGTACATGTCGCGCGTCGCCTGCGTCTCTTTACTCACATCGAATGCATCCGTCGCTTCAGTCTGCATCTTGAAGGCGATTTCAAACGCCTCGATTCGAGCCTCAAGCTGCAAGTCGCGCTGTAATTTCTCGGCATGCATCTTGTTCAGCATGCTCGCCATTTCCAACTGTCGCTTCTGACGATCCAGCGAACTGAACTGACTTCGGATGTTCGCAAGAATACTTGAGAGTGGCTGCGTCGGACTATAGTTGACGTTACAGCCTTGGTAGATCCCCGGCATGAACGAACATTGCCTCCATTCAGGCTCTCCTCCGAGTGTAATAAATCCGGGCATGTTCTGATTCTCAGACCCCAGCCCGTAAAGAGCCCATGACCCAATGCTCGGCTTCGGAAGCTGAGGCGAGCCCGTGTTCATCATGCTCCCAGCAATAACGTGGTCCGGAATCTCAGCAAACAGAGAGCGCACTACCACTAGGTCGTCGATGTGTTTCCCAATTTGCGGAAAAACCTCAGACACCTCGATGCCTGATTTACCCTGCTTCTGAAACTTAAAGGGAGAGCCAAAAGCGATGCCCTGATAGCCCGGAATGTTCTTGCCGTCGTGTTTGTTCAACAAAGGCTTCGGATCCCATGTGTCGACGGAAGAGGGTGCGCCTGGTGCAAAAATGTGAATCACCGCCTTCGCCTTAGCAGTAAAGTGCGGTTTCTTCGGCGCCAAAGGCCCTTTCGGCGTAACGCTTGGATTCCCTCCGACAGAAGCCTGCGGAGCTGCCGCTTGAAGATCAAAAGGATTGATCCCGTACATCGCGGCCATTCCAACTGCGCCAAATCCAAGTCCATGCCGAATCAAAAAATCCCTCCGAGAAGAGTAGGGAATGTTCTCGGGATGAATCAGATTCGAACGATCAGGCGAAGACTCTAGGGAACGGTTCATGGACTTTTAAAAAGCTTTAATATCTTGTATGAAATCATCTTACGATTGATAACCAATAGAAATCGCGGGCCATCGAGTCTACATAGGTCAGACTCTTGACATTAGCAGCCCACCAACATCCGCATTTAGCGCTTAAAAATCAACCTGTTTACTCTGTGTAACAATCGAGAAAAACAGAGGGGTCTCGTTATTGTCCGCTGATTATCCGCAGGATGTACCTGTGTTATCTTAACCACCAATGCACCACTAGCGACTAAAGCGAAGCGACATTGCATTGGCACAAACTTATTCGGCCAGTCCCCGCTCAGCCTCCCCTTTTAACCGAGGCAGATACCCAATCGAGAAAAGCGGGAAGACCTCCCTTCACCGGGAGAACGATTAATTCGGGCAGTTCGTACGGATGAAGCTGGCAAAGCCTCGTCTCTAGAACCGAAACCCGAGACTCCATGGTCTTCATTAAGCCGCCAACCTCATGACTATTGTGAATCCCCTCTTTCCAAAGATAAATAGACTCCATTTGAGGGATAAGATTCACGCAAGCAACAAGCCTCTCTTCCACCAAGATCTTGGCTATATCGCGAGCCGTTTCAATGTCCGGAAACGTTGTAACTACCAACACACAAGATTCGGAGCGCATGCTGTCACTTCAACGCGCCGGAGATTCTGTTAGATTGTTAGAAATAGGCGAAACAACCGAACAGCTCCGTATAATCCAGCCACCGCCGAGTACCGTATCTCCCCGATAACACACCGCCGCTTGCCCCGGAGTCACAGCCCGTTGCGGAACATGGAGACGCACTCTCGCACGCCCTGAAACGTCGGGATAAATCGTGGCCTCCGCTCCAGGATGCGCATAGCGAATCTTCACCACGCACTCAAACGATTCCGGAATCACCTCTCCTTCGAAATTCCAAGTGGCATGATCCATCTCAAACTCCTCCACCACCAAATCCTCAGCCTCTCCCACCACCACGCTTCGCGACGCTGGATCGAT
>CANFNA010000014.1 GCA_947448395.1 Chthoniobacteraceae bacterium | reverse complement strand
GGGCACCTCACAGGTCCTTGAAGCAGACGTCTGCTTGGTAGCAATCGGGGTACAGCCTCTCCTGCCTGGGGGCACTCTCAAACCAGCTCTGACGGACCGTGGCTATCTCCAAACCAACGACCGTTATGAAACAAGCATTCCCGGCGTGTACGCGGCTGGCGACATTATCGGGCCACCGTGGCTGGCGCATGTTGCTAGTTTTGAAGCCGTACAGGCGGTCAACGGAATGTTCCAATCTGGATTTAAACCCAAGAAGGTTCAGAACTTCCCTGGTTGCACCTACTGCCAACCTCAAGTCGCTAGCGTCGGCCTGACCGAACGCGCTGCAAAAGAAAAAGGCATCAAGTTCAAGGTTGGTAAGTTCCCCTATATGGCGAGCGGAAAAGCTCGAGCCATCGGCGAGATAGAAGGATTCGTGAAGCTCATCCTTGGCGAACCGCACGGAGAAGTACTAGGCGCGCATATTATTGGAGCGGAAGCAACAGAACTCATCGCTGAACTCGGTCTCGCAATCACACTCGAGGCCACCATCGATGAAATCGAAGGCACTATTCATGCCCACCCAACGCTCAGTGAAATGATTCATGAAGCCACAGGACAGGCACACGGACACGCCATCCACATTTAGTCGCCATACGATCCTCTCCCCAAACATCCACTTCCCATAAGTCACTAGTCACCATGAGCAATCTAAACCAACTAGAACAACTCAAGCAGTTTACAAAAGTCGTCGCCGATACCGGTGATTTCGAGTCCATGCGAGCATTCCAACCGCTCGATGCCACCACCAATCCATCGTTGATCCTTCAGGCCGCGACCAAACCTCAGTACGCGCCCATTTTAGAGAAGGTCATCGCAGACCGTAAAAACACCGGGCTCACTGGGGCCAAGCAGCTCGATGATATCATCGATCACATCCTCATCGCCTTCGGCCTCGAGATTCTGAAAATCGTTCCCGGCCGTGTCTCCACGGAGACCGACGCCCGTCTCTCCTTCGACATCGACGGGACCGTCAAGAAAGCCCGCGAACTCATCGCCCTTTACGAAAAAGCAGGCGTTTCCCGAGACCGTATTCTCATCAAAATCGCCTCAACTTGGGAGGGGATTAAAGCCGCTGAAATCGTCCAAAAAGAGGGTATTAAATGTAACCTCACTCTTCTTTTCTCGCTTCCTCAGGCCGTCGCCTGCGCAGAGGCGAAGATTCAGTTGATTTCGCCTTTCGTAGGCCGCATTTACGACTGGTTCAAAGCAGCCAATAAGCGCGAGTACACGGGCGCCGAAGATCCTGGAGTACAGTCGGTCACTAAAATCTTCCACTATTACAAGCACTTCGGATACGCGACCGAAGTCATGGGTGCCAGCTTCCGTAACGTCTCTCAAATTATAGAGCTGGCAGGCAGTGACCTCCTGACGATCTCACCCGATCTCCTTGCCAAACTCGCCGAATCTCACGACCCCGTAACCCGCAAACTCGATGTCGCTGCCGCTAAATCAGCCCCGATCGAGCGACTCAATTTGGACGAGAAAACGTTCCGCTTTTTGGTCAATGAAGACGCGATGGCTACCGAAAAGACCGCTGAAGGTATCCGGAAATTCGCGGCGGATATTGTGAAGCTTGAGCAGGTCATCTCCTCCAAGCTCTAGATCCGTTTCAGGGTCTGATCTGTCCCTCAAGAAAGGCTCCGGTTTCACAACCGGAGCTTTTTTACATCAACCGCCCTCGATCCAGAGGCGAGATGTACGGCTGAGCACCCATTCCTACGGTCTGTGCCAAAGGCCACATCCAAGGTTTAGAAAGCTCAAGGGTATTATTCACACGAGCAGGTCTTGTTTTGAAGACAGACTTACGCCAATGCTTTTTCGCCCGCGCGTTTCCAGTTTGTGCAGATCGCGCTCTCAAAAATAAATCCCCCCTCTATGAAACTGCTCTCTTTGCTGGCACCTCTCGCGCTGGTTTCCATCCATGCTCAAGCGGAAGACTGGCCTCAATGGCGAGGTCCCTCTTTCAATGGATCGAGCTCGGAAATCCATTTGCCCACTTCCTTCTCGCCCGATCGCGACGTGGTCTGGTCGACACCAATGAATGGCCCAAGTGCCTCAACGCCGATTGTGCTCGGTGACAAAGTTTTCATTTCCTCGGTAGATCGCGAAAACCAATCCATCCATGCAATCTGCCTCGACCGCATCTCCGGCAAGATTCTCTGGCAAAACAAAGTCGGAGATGGCATCCGCCGTGACGACCGTAGCAACTTCTCATCTCCCTCCCCAGTGACTGACGGGAAGCTCGTCGTGTTTTTTTACGGCAATGGCGACCTCATTGCATTCGACCTCAATGGCAAACAAATCTGGAAACGGAATATCGAAGAAGACTACGGCCAATTTGCGTATCAGTGGACGTTTTCAGCCAGCCCGCTTCTCTTCGAAGGGCGGCTCTACATCCAGGTTCTCCAACGCGATCAACCCGTGCACGACCGTGGAAAGGATGGAGCAGAGTCCTACCTGCTCTGCCTAGAGCCGGCTACCGGAAAGACACAATGGCGTCACGTTCGGGCAACCGAAGCTCAAGCGGAGTCGCGAGAAGCGTTTAGCACCCCCATGCCCTATCAAATTAACGGGAAGTGGCAGCTCCTCATAGCAGGCGGCGATATGCTATCGGGACATGATCCCGCCACGGGGTCCGAAATTTGGCGCTGGGGCACTTGGAACCCGACTCGTATCGGCCATTGGCGCCTCGTTCCATCTCCCGTAGCTGGCGCTGGGGTCGTACTCGGCTGCGCACCGAAAAAGTCGCCCGTTTATGCCGTAAAACCAGGTTCGGGAAACATGGATGAAAAAGGCCTGGCATGGGCCAGCACAGACCGCAACGTATCTTCCGACGTCCCAACACCTGCATTCTCAGACGGTGATTTTTTTGTTCTCTCCGATGTCTCCAAGGCCCTTTGTCGAGTCTCTCCCGAAGGCGTCGTAAAGTGGACGTTTGAAACTCCAGGTCGCATCAAGTACGAAGCATCCCCACTCGTTGCCGACGGCAAAGTGTTCATCGTAAATTTCAACGGCGACGTCGTTGTCGTAAGCGCTGCAGACGGAAAACTCCTCCATCAGGCCTCGTTTGGAACCTCCGAGGATAAACAGGTCCGCTCCATGATTGTCGCATCGCATGGGCAACTTTTCCTCCGCACCGACACCAAGTTGTTCTGTATTGGAAAAACAGTCGGAAGTTCCGGAAAATAGAGGGGCCTCGCTCCCGCCTCCCTTGCAAGACAGGCGGATTCTCTTCATTCTCCCCGAATGAAGTCACCCCTCTTCATCCTTACCCTCGGACTTGCGGTTGCCTCAAACACCTTTGCCGAAGACACCCATCTGGTCTACTTCGGCTGCTACACAAATCAGAAGTCTGGCAGCAAGGGCATCTACGTCTCTCGATTCGATGCTTCTACCGGCCGAATTTCAGCCCCTGAATTAGCCGTCGAAACACGCAATCCAAGTTTTGTAGCGATCCACCCCTCAAAGAAATTTCTCTACGCCGTAGGAGAAAATGTCACCCCGGGAGCTTCCAGCGGGGCCGTGTCTGCATTCGCCATCGAACGCCCCTCGGGAAAACTCACTCCCATCAATCAAACCTCTTCCGTCGGAGGTGGGCCCTGTCACGTTTCAACCGATAAAACCGGACAGATGGCCATGGTCGCAAACTACGGCACTGGAAGCGTCGCTTCCTTCGGAATCGGCGCAGATGGAGGCCTCAGCGAACCCGTCTCGTTCATCCAGCACACCGGATCTGGCCCCAACCAAGCACGGCAAAAAGGCCCCCACGGCCATAGCATCAATCCGAGCCCAGACAACCAGTTCGCCTTCGCGTGTGATCTGGGTACCGACGAGGTCTTCATTTATAAGATGGATCCTGCAAAAGCATCCCTCACTGCACACGGTAAGGCTCATGTGCCTCTGGGATCGGGTCCCCGTCACCTCGCCTTCCACCCAAACGGACGTTTCGTTTTCGTGAACAACGAAATGCTCATGACGGCAACCAGCTTCGCCTATCAAGCCGCAACTGGCGCTCTCTCAGAGATTGAGACCGTCTCCACACTTCCTTTGGAAGATAGAGAAAAGAAAGGCTTCAGCACCGCTGAAACCGTTGCCCATCCCAACGGACGTTTCGTTTACGTTTCTAACCGCACCCACGACACAATCGCTGTCTTTAGTTGCGATCCTCAGACTGGAAAACTGACTCTCATTCAGAACGCTTCGGCGGAAGGGAAGGTGCCGCGTAACTTCGCACTCGATCCAAGCGGCAAATGGATGCTCGTTGCTCATCAGGACAGCAACTCGGTGGCCGTGCTTTCCGTTAATTCAGAGTCTGGAAAGCTCCTCCCCACTGGCCAAACGATCTCGGTCGGCGGGCCCGTCTGCGTTCGATTTCTCCCTTTGGAATAAACACTTCTCCCGTCCTCTTGGAGCCTTTGCTCAACCCAGTCACCCTGCGCGCCCTAATATGAATGCGAACGATAAAACCGATTTCGATCTGATTGTCATCGGCTCCGGCCCCGCCGGTGAAAAGGCTGCCGTAAAAGCAGCCTATTTTGGTAGGAGCGTCGCGCTCATCGAGAAGGAGCGCGAGGTCGGTGGTGCAGGCGTTAATACGGGAACGCTACCTTCAAAGACCCTGAAGGAAACTAGCATCTTCTTTTCGGGCGTTTACGAAAAAGGCCTCTACAAAACTGAAAAAGTCCTCAAGGGAGAAACTCGTATCGAAGACTTTCTCTACCGCCAGCGCCTCGTCCAAACCGAAGTCGAAGCTGAAGTTCGCGGAAACATAGGCAGCCACGGAGTCACTCTTGTCCAAGGCTTCGCTACTTTTGAAGATCCACACCATGTGCGTGTGCAGTCAAAGGAGGGGCCGAGTCGCCTCATTCGAGGAGAAAACTTCGTCATCGCCACCGGCTCGTATCCTTTTCATCCCGAAAACATCCCTTTCGATCGCGATTGCATCCACGATTCCGATACCATTCTCCAGATTAACCGCATTCCGAAATCGATGGTCATCGTGGGTGCAGGAGTGATCGGGTGCGAATATGCGACGATTTTCGCAACGATGGGCACCACAGTGTTCCTCGTAAACAATAGCTCAAAAATTCTGCCCTTCCTTGATTCTGAGATTTCACAGGCCCTGATCGATGAGATGCGAGGCGACGGGGTTACCATTCATTTCGATTCAAACATCGAAAAGGTTGAACGCATTCAGTGCGAGGATTCGGACGGCGTGCAGACGGTCCTCTCCACTGGCACCGTCCTTGAAACCGAGATGTTCCTTTACGCCGCCGGACGCAATGGCGGAACCAACAATCTTGGACTCGATAAAGCCGGTGTTGCTCTCGGAAAGCGCCAAGCCATTTTGGTTGATGAGAATTATAGAACCAATGTTCCCCATATCTTTGCCGTAGGCGATGTCATCGGATTCCCTGCCCTTGCCGCAACCGGTATGGATCAGGGGCGTGTTGCCATTTCGCACATGTACGACATCCACGATCTGGACCGGCTTCCAAAGCTCTTTCCGTATGGCATCTATACCATCCCAGAAGTGTCGATGGTCGGCATGACCGAAGAACAAGCCAAAGATCAAAAACTCGATTACGTTGTAGGCGTCGCGCACCACTCGCTCACTCACCGAGGACGAATTATGGGCCTCCAATCAGGCTTTCTGAAAATCGTTTTTCTCAAGGACAGTTTGACGATCATCGGATGCCACCTCATCGGTCCACTCTCCTCTGAAATTGTTCACTTCGGCCAAACGCTAGTGAACGACAAAAAGACCGTGCCTGACGTCATTGGCACTGTGTTCAACTATCCCACACTGCACGACCTTTACAAATACGCCTGTTACGACGGCCTCGGTAATCTTTCAGGCAAGAAGATGCGCTCCTTTTAAGGGCCCTCATTTTCGTGGTTCGTCGTTCTACCAGATGGTAGCGCGCCACTTTTTCGGGATCGCTTGGGCCGCCCCTGACTTAATTCCGAACGTGGTATAAAACTCGTCCATGTGCATTAGAGGCGCAAACCCTCTCAGGATATCTGGCGCATGGGTGTCAGTCGTCAAAGATGCACGGAGCGATTCTGGGCGAATCAGGGCGGCCCAACTCTGGGAGTACGAAATAAAAAACCGCTGCTCTGGAGTCAGTCCATCAATAGTCTGGCGCTTTGAAGGATCCTTCTCCAATTCCTTTTGCAAGGCCTGATACGCGATCCTCAGACCTCCAAGGTCTGCAATGTTTTCGGCCAAGGTGAGTCTCCCATTGACCTTGAGATTCGCCAGAGGCGTGAGGCGGTTAAAATGCTCTATCAAACCCCAACTGCGCCTTTGAAACTCCGCTGCATCTTTCCCCGTCCACCAGTTCCGTAAATTTCCTGCAGCATCATATTTCCGACCTTCATTATCATACCCATGAGTCATCTCGTGACCAATCGTTGCTCCAATTGCGCCATAATTGACGGCATCATCCATTGAAGGGTCAAAAAACGGTGGCTGGAGAATCCCTGCAGGAAACACAATTTCATTCGCGGTTGGCTTGAAATAAGCATTCACCGCAGGGGCATTCATTTGCCACTCGTCCCGATCTACTGGTTTGCCTATCCGCAACATATCCCGACGCCATTCACTCTCAGCGGAGCGGCGAACATTCTCGAATTGTTGATCCCGCCGAATTTCGAGGGCGCTGTAGTCCCGCGGCTTTGATGGGCCCCCAATCTTAGTCCGAAAGCCGCTAAACTTCGCAACCGCCTCTTGCTTCGTCTCCGGTTGCATCCACGAATTTTTAGAAAGTTCTTCCGAAAATGCCCGCCGGAGATTTTCAACTAACTGCTCCGCTTTGAACCGCGATGATTCCGGGAAGTGCCGATCCATATAAATTTGGCCCAGCGCCTCCCCGAGGCAGCGATTCACTTGATGAATTGCAAGCTTCCAGCGGGGCTCTGGCCGTGGTGTGCCTTGCAGCGTCCGACCGTAGAATTCAAAATGAGCCTTCTCCAGTGGTTCAAATAGCAGCAATGCAGATCCATTGATCACATTCCAACGCAAGTATGCTTTCCACTCATCCAGAGTGCGTTCCCTCAACTGCGTTTCTAATGCTTTAAAGAAGTTCGGCTGCCCTACCACCAAGGATGCAACCTCCCCAGCTCCAACGTCCTTCCAATAAGCGTCCCAACCGAAACTTGGCGCCAACCCAATGAGTTCGACCCTGCTCATCTTGTGGTAATTTGCCTCTGGGTCGCCAAGTCCCTCGAGCGTCTTGCTAGCTCGCGCCAAAGCCATCTCAATCGAAATCACCGCACGGACATCTGCGGCGACAGCCTTTTCCTTTCGCCCAGCAATCCGAAGCGCCAGTGCGATATAATTCCGATACGCAGCCAGTTCATTTGCGAATCGGGTCTCCAAGTAGTAGTCACGGTCCGGCAAACTAAGTCCACCTTGAGACACCTCAAGAGCGTAAACGTCGCTCTTTCTCGCATCCGCGTCGACCATCACCTCAAACAGGGCACCGATCCCTCGAGTGTGCAAGCTCGCCACGAGCGATGCCAAATCCTCGCGATTATCCAGTCTTTCAATTCGCTCTAAATCTACGCGAATAGGCTCAATCCCGCGCGCATTGATTGTCTCTTGGTCCAGTGCTGCCGCATACAAGTCTCCTAATTGACGCTGAACCGGCGTCCGATTGGGAGAGTCTAAACGCAACTCTTCCAAAATCTCCCGTAACAAAAGACCGTTGCGCCTAATCAGCGCCATCGTTGGACTCCAAGACGTCTCGTCCTCGGGAATCGATGCCTGCTTCAACCATTTTCCACACGCATACCGATAGAAGTCGTTTGACGGTGAAACAGCAGGGTTCATGTGCTCCACAGAGAAGCGTGTCAAACTAGGAGGCTCAGGCCGCGGCTCCTCAGCGCGCAGAGCAGACAAAAATAAGGTGGAAACAATGATATAACTCAGTCGCTTCATCGCTCAGGGGTTGGACCGCAAGCAGCCATAATACGCAAAAGCGGGCAGCCCGCCAGAACAGAACAGAATCTCCACGAGCATTTAACTGAGAGAATTGACGGGCAGGATCCCCGCTGTATACGGTATACATACAGCCACCCAGATGGTTTCCCCCTCCCCATTTCCGCCTGCATCTGCTTTCAGCGTGGCGCGTCAAAGCGTCGCAGAACAAGTCTTGGAAGAATTACGCCACCGAGTCGTTCTTGGAGAAATTACCCCTCTAATGGCGCTCACCGAATCCAAGTGCGCGGCAAGCCTCGGCGTCAGCCGCGTACCCGTACGCGAAGCGCTCTTCCAGCTTGAACGCGACGGCCTAGTCGCTCTGGGGAAAAGAAACACCCTCGTCGCCCGCAAACTCGGCGAAACCGACTGGCAGGAGATTACGGCGATTCGCCTCCAACTAGAAGCATTTGCCGCGGGACTCGCAGCTTCCGCCAGAGTCTCCGCAGATCTCATCCAGCTTCGTCAAAATGTACACGCCTTCGCCTCTGCGGATTCGCCGGAGGCCCTAGCTCGTCTCGATGCAGAATTTCACGAACTACTTTGCGCTGCGTCCCATTCTCAGTGGCTCAGCGCCGCATGGCAAACCATCCGATGGCCTTTTGAAGCCATGCTGGTAAAAAACTTCCGCAGTTACGTCTCAGCAACTTGCCTCGCCGAATCCAAAGCCTCCGCCGCTGACCACGCCCACATCGTTGATGCACTTGAAATGCAAAACTCTGCCGCGGCCATACAACTCCTTCAGCAACACATCACTCGATGGCAGGAGTGGACCCCTCACAGCTGATGCATCAAACCGCTCATAATCCCCCAATGAAACCGCCAATCTCCCCACTCCGAGTCACCTTGCAAACCGCTACATTCTCGGCCCTTGTCCTTCTGTGGTTCTCCGCAAAGCTTACCGCAGAACTCCAAATTGGAATCATCGGTTCTGACACATCCCACGTCACCGCCTTCACCAAAATTTTAAACGACCCACAAAATCCAAGACATGTTGAAGGCGCAAAAATCGTTGCCCTTTACAAGAGCTTCAGTCCGGATATCGCCAGCAGCGAGAGCCGACATGAAGCCTTCGAAAAAGAGTTGATTGAGAAATGGGGCGTTCGCGTGGAGCCTACCATTGAAGCTCTAGCCGCCTCCGTTGACGCAATCTTGTTAGAGTGCGTTGACGGACGCCCTCACCTCGCTCAAGCCAAAGCCGTCATCGCCGCTCGAAAGCCACTTTTTATCGATAAACCTATCGCAGGATCTCTCCACGACGCCCTCGAGATCTTCCGTCTGGCACGGGCCGCGAACGTTCCTGTTTTCAGCTCTTCTTCCTATCGCTTTTACGAAACGCTGCGCGAACTGCAGAAGGTCAATGTGGGTGAGATTCGAAGTGTCATTTCCTTCGGCCCCTCTTCCCTTGACCCAACCCATCCAGACCTCTTCTGGTATGGAATCCACGCCACGGAAGCACTTTTTACCATTCTCGGAAACGGCTGTGAAACCGTCAGCCGCGTGCAGACCGAATCCAGTGAACTCGTAACCGGCGTCTGGAAGGGAGGCCGGATGGGCATCCTTCACGGACTCCGCAATGGAGCTACGCCGCACCGCGTGATGATTTTTGGGAGCAAAGCCTTTGCGGAACAAAAATCCGGAACCGACGACTACACCCCTCTTCTGGGGGAGATCATTAAGTTTTTCAAAACAGGAACTCCGCCAGTCACACAAGAGGAAACCATCAATATGTTCGCTTTCATGGAAGCTGCAGACGAGAGCAAGCGTCAGGGCGGACGGCCTGTCTCCATCGCTGAAGTGATGTCCAAAGCATCTCAGTAAGACACTTTGCGTCGACCTGAATCTCCACTTTCTCCAAATTCAATCATGCTCCCAAACCACCTCCCATTCCCCGTCTCGGGCATAGCGGATGAGGCCGCAGACGACATTCATGGCCAGATAGCCGCACATCAGGAACTCGGATGGTCCTGCATCGAACTCCGTCAGATCAGCGGCAAGCAAGCCTCCACAGCCCTACTCAGCGATGACGAGTTCGAACATGCTGTAGCAGCCATCGAAGCGGCAAAACTCTCCGTCACAGCATTCGCGTCTGCCATTGGTAACTGGAGCCGTCCCATCACAGGCGACTTCGAATTAGACCTCGCAGATCTTCGACTGCTCTCGAAAAGAATGAACCGCGTCGGCACGCGCTTTGTGAGGACGATGAGTTGGGTTCGCGGAGACGCAACTATGGACCACTGGCGAGAAGAGGGGATTCGTCGTTATAAGATAATGGCTCGTATTGCCGAGGAATCAGACATTCTCCTGCTGCATGAAAACTGCGAGGGTTGGGCGGGACTCAGTGCAGAAAACACCTGCGAGTTTATCGAGCGTGTGAATCATCCGAATGTTGGCGTTCTCTATGATATCGGCAACACGGCCGCATACGGCCAAGAGAGCTGGAGCTTTTACGAAAAAGTGCGCCCGCTAATTCGTTACGTCCACATCAAGGACTGCCGAAGAAATCCAGCAGGCGGAAAAAGCAACGAATTCACTCTCCCGGGAGAAGGAGACGCCTGCATGCGCGAAATTTTAATTGATTTGCTCAAAAGCGGCTACACGGCTGGCATTTCGATCGAGCCGCACGTGGCAAGCATCATTCACCTTGGGGCAGCTCAGGCGTCTGCAGAAGTCCGTCGTGAATCTTATGTCCGCTACGGACGTGCTCTCGAGCTGTTACTTGAATCCATCCTCCATAGCGCATAACCACCGCGAACAAAGTGTTCATGCAAACTGGCTCCTCAAGCCCAAAGCCAGCACCTGACAGCCTATTCGACCTTCAGGTAAACGGATTTGCGGGCGTCGACTTTCAACGCTGTCCGACTCTTTCGGAGGTGCGAATAGCCTGTCTGAGGCTTCACGAATGCGGCATGCACCGAATTTTAGCAACTTTCATTACGGATGCACCGAATGCGATCATTTCAAAACTCCGCATATTTGAATCGTATAGAACCAAAGACGCTCTGATCTCTGACACCATCGTCGGGTACCATCTTGAAGGTCCTTATTTGAGCGCAGAGACGGGGTATCGCGGGGCCCATCCCGCCGAGGCGATGAAGAACCCAGACTGGCGGGAGTTTACTCTCATGCAGGAGGCTGCATCAGGCCATATTCGTCTCGTCACCCTTGCACCAGAGCGGGAAGGATCGAGTGAATTTATAGCGGCTGCATCCGCATCTGGAGTGCGTATTTCGTTGGGGCATACGAACGCTAGTGATGTTCAAATCGATGAGGCCATCCGGGCCGGCGCAACACTCTGCACGCACCTTGGAAATGGTTGTCCCGCGGAACTCCACCGGCATGACAATATCATTCAACGTCTTCTCGCCCGAGATGAATTAATTGCATGTCTCATCCCAGACGGCGTCCATCTCCCTTCAGCCACACTTCGAAATCTGTTTCGCGCTAAACCGCCTAATAAAGTCATCTTAACCACAGACGCGATGGCTGCTGCTGGCGCGCCACCAGGCCGATATACGATTGGACGTCTCGAATTGGAAGTCGGTTTAGATAGGGTAGTTCGAATGCCAGGAAGTCCGTATTTCGCGGGCAGTTCACTCCAACTTGATGAAGGCATTGCAAATGCCAGTCAATGGCTCGGAATCACGCATGCAGACGCTTCCAATATGGCGTCGCGCATCCCTCTCACAGCGCTTGGATTCTCCTTTGCCTAGTTATCTCATGACCTCCCATTCTCCAGACCTTATCGAAGGATCACCTCGCATCTCAATCCATCCCACGCGTCTAGACATGGGGATGGCCGCGGCAAAACATGTTATTGAAATTGTCTCTAAACAAATTTCTCTCACCGGTGCCGCACGAATCATCTTTGCCTGCGCACCGTCTCAGGATCAATTTCTGGAGTCCTTGGTTTCAGAATCCGTCGGACAAATCGACTGGTCCAAAGTCACTGCTTTTCACATGGACGAGTACATCGGACTCTCAGCTTCGCATCCAGCAAGCTTCCGCAATTATCTGCTGCAGCATCTCCTCTCAAAAATCAACGTCGGGCGATTTCATCCAATCGCCGGAGAGGCCCCAGACCCGGCGCACGAATGTGCCCGTTATTCAAAACTCATCAACGAGGCCCCCATCGACCTCATCTGTCTCGGGATAGGCGAGAATGGTCATCTCGCCTTCAATGACCCTCCGGTGGCAGACTTCAGCGACCCTGAATCAGCAAAAATTGTTCAACTCGATGCTATTTGCCGCCAACAGCAGGTGAATGATGGTTGCTTCAGCTCCCTCCAAGAGGTCCCTAACAATGCCATCACACTGACGCTACCAGTGTTCCGCAATGCCGCTCACCTCAGCATTGTCGTGCCGGGCGAACGGAAGGCTCAAGCGGTGCACTCAACTTGTCTCGGCCCCGTCGACACGTCCTGTCCGGCGAGCATTGTAAGAACTCGGCGAGAGGCAGTCCTTTTTCTGGATGCTGCAGCCGCATCTCTACTGAGATGAGTATTTAGAGACCTCACGATCGCAGGATGCTCCGCGCGCGGAGGTTGTTCAACCGACGCCCCACATCTTTGAGTCCGTCTGCCGTGACCTCGCTATACGTGCGACCATCGCGTGTATCGATCCCATGTCCGGGATCTAGCCTCCGCAATAACTCCAGAGCCGGATCTTCGTGGTGGAAAACTTCGACAAATACGTGCCTGAGCTCTCCAGTCCGCGCCGCCGCACTCAGCAAAGCGCCAATCCAGCCATCATCCGTCGATAGGCATCCTCGAGTTGTCTTAGCGGAAGCATGAAAAATTCCCAACTCCTGAGCTTCGGCAATGCGACGGATCAACGCCTCGTTCTGCTCAATTGAAAGGCCCGAATCGCCGCAGTGGGCAGCATCTACCAAAAGCTTGAAAAACTTTTTACCGAGCGCCTTGTTCGCCTCGCGCACAAACCCCCATCCACGTTCAAGATCGGTAAATGTTTTGAATTCTCCTGGTCGCAAAAACTCAATATGCCAACCTTCTACACAAGACCCCCGCAGTCCCGCTTCCTCGTACGCCCGAAGGTGAACGCGGACGTTTTGTGCCACCGCCGCCTCGAAAGCCAACCCATCGCGACGGGTTTCATTTGCGCTCATCCACTCTTCGATCGAGGTGGATGAAACGTGCCGCACTCCGTGAATCACCGCCGCCTTCAAACTCGTCACAAGCTGAGCCACCACAGCATCTTCATCTGCAGGATTCATCGGGTTCGCTCCTCCAACCATCATGATGAAGTGTACCTCAAGATCTAAAGCCCTTAGACCAGCTACCATCTCCCCCACTTCCGATGCTTGGGCAGAGGCAAAGAAGGGAATCTGAACGCACGTTGGACGAACTTGCGAGGCCTCACACAGCACTCGCATCGATGCAACCGTCTCCAAAACACCAGCGGCGTCCCGCGGAAATTTTCCGTGCTCGTCTGGAACCAGTCCACCGACAAATTTGATGTGCGTGGGAACAACTCCCAATTGAACGGCGGTTTTGAGGGAAAATCTCGAGCTCATTCTCTAAATTACACGCGATATTTGAAAGGGGCGGAAGTTCCAAATCATAGGCGGGCCCCCAACAATGCCGCGCCAAAGGGCGGAAGCCCTGCACCCCTACAAAAAGAACCCTTAACTCGCCACCCGCTAGTTTGTTGTGAGTCAAAATCAACTCTCCGTTTGTCTCGCTTTTAGTCCACCATAAGAGTTTTATCTCACTGCTATTCAGGCTCGGAGCTTCGTCGCCTCTCCCAACTTCAATAACCCTCCCCATCTCATGCCAACCCTCCTCGGTATCGATGTCGGTTCCTCGTCTGTAATCGCTGGAATCTTGTCAGGAAAAAGAGTGCTCGCAGAATCGCCCCGCGTATTTTTCAAGTCCACCCATGCAGGCTCAAAAGTGGAGGTCGATGCGGAAGACCTCCTTCGCGCGGTCGCCGCAGCCATCCACGGACTCAGCGGGAAAGCCAAACAGGTTGACGCAATAGCGCTTGCGGTCATGTGCCCCGCTTGGGTTGCCATGGATAAATCGGGCAAGCCGCTAACACCCCTCGTCACCCATCAGGACAGACGAAGTGTGGAGATCGCACGCGAAATTGAATCGCGCATTGGTAAAAAGAAGCATCTTGCCATCACCGGCTGCCGCCCATTTCCGGGGGGCATCAGCTCCACGACATGGGCGTGGTATCGGAAACACGAACCTCGGCGGCTTAAGCGCGCCGATCTAGTCGGTCATCTCAACACTTTCCTCCACAGACACATGACGGGAGCGCGTGTAACCGACCCTTCAAACGCTTCCTTCACAGGTCTCTATAACACGCTTTCTCTGAAAGGCTGGAACGCCAACCTCTGTGAAAACATCGGTGCGGATCCAAATTTATTACCTGAGATTCAAGAGGCTGACCGCATCGCAGGCACCATAACCCAAGAGGCATCGGTACGATTTCACCTTCGCGCCGGGACCCCGGTGATGACAGGTCTCGTGGACGGAAGTGCTGGGATGCTGCTCGCTGGAGCCAATCACGGCCAACTCTTCAATGTGTGTGGCTCAACGGATGTGCTGGCCCTTTGCACCCAACAACCACGCCCTCACGAGCAACTGCTGACTCGCGCACTCGGAATCGAAAATAAATTTGTGATGGTAGGCACCATGGCGGCTGTCGCCTCTGCGCTCTATTGGGCTCGTCTCCAATTCTTTCAAGGCATGTCGATTGAGGATTTTAGGAAGGAAATGTTCCGCTTAGCCAAGCTTGGCCCCGCCGCAGCCGGAACTGTCAAATTCGAGCCCTATATGGCTGGAGAGCGCACCAGCCTCGAACAGCGCCAAGGAGGCTTCTCAGGACTAACACTGGCATCCACGCGCGAAAATATGCTCTCAGCAATGCTGGAAGGACTCATCGCAGCGAGCGCCGCACGATTACCGCTCATGCAAAGCTCTGGCACAAAGATTCTTCCGAGTATCGCTGTATCCGGCGGATCTGATCATCTCGACCGCCTCATGCGACGGGACTGGTCAGGTAAATGGAGATTCCGCTCCGTCACAGATGCGACCATGCGAGGGCTAGGAACCCTTACACCAAAGGATTAAAGGCTGCGCCAACCGACACTCTGACGTCTACAGAAGCTTCTGGGGCGGCACCAAGTCTACACGCATATCCGCTAAAAACGGCTTGTCCGCCCGGTACTCTGCAATCGAACTGAAGTCGATCACGGTATCAACCAAACCCTCGCTGCTTTCAGCGTCCACGACGATATCTCCGTGGTGATTCACAATTACGCTCCGGCCAGAATATGAAAACCTAGGGTCCTGCCCGATTCGATTGACCCCTGCAACCCAGCATTGGTTCTCAATCGCGCGGGCTTGGAGCAAACGGATCCAATGGTGGATGCGAGCTTCCGGCCAATTCGCAATCACAGTGACAAGCTCAGCGCGCGCGCGCCCACTGGCACGAAAGCATTCTGGAAAACGAAGGTCGTAGCAAATGAACGGCGCCACCTTATGCCCCATCCAATCGAACATGCTTGGCGATTCTCCTGCTTCATAACATTCCGCTTCGCCGCCCGGTGCAAACGGATGCATTTTGCAATAGCGAACCATCTCACGGCCCTCCGGAGAAAAAACAACCGCCTCGTTTCGTCCCCTACCATCTCTTCCATGCGTCACGATTCCGGCCATGAGGAAAACTCCCAGTTCCTGTGATTTTGAAGCTAAGAATCGACAAGTTTCCCCGTCTTTGGCTTCCGCAATTTTTGCAACATTGAGACTAAATCCACACGCAAACATCTCGGGAAGAATTACTAAGGATCCTCTTTCTATCGTCTTCGACCCTAACAAGGTGCTCACCTTTCGGTGGTTTGCGATTGGGGCCTCCCAAACAATGTCGTGCTGACAGAGAAACACTTTCATAGGCATCTCATCGAAAGAACACATCGCGAATCACACGCCTTTTTTACGGTTCAAAAGGGCTCGGTGAATCGAACGAATCAGACCAGGTCCCTCGTAAATGAGACCTGTGTAAATTTGAATCAGTGCCGCGCCAGCATCCAACCGCTCAAGAGCATCGTCTGGAGTGGCAATCCCGCCCACTCCAATGACTGGAAGCTTCGTGCGCGCCGTTAGAAATCGAAGCACCTCGAGCGCCCTCTTTTTCAGGGGCTTCCCACTCAGTCCACCCTGCTGTCGCTTAGCATCAGGAACACTCGCATGATCAATCGTTGTGTTGGTGGCAATCAACCCAGATAGCTGATGAGCTTCAACGAGCGCCAATATTTCTTCAATCGCACTCCATTCCAGATCCGGAGCAATTTTGAGGAGCAGCGGCAAACAGGTTTTGTTTTCAGATTGGACCGCTTTCAAAAGCGACTCGAGGGCTGAGCGATCCTGAAGTTGCCTCAACCCCGGAGTATTCGGCGACGAAACGTTCAGCACGAAGTAATCACCAAAACCTCGGAGCCTTTGGAAAGATTCAACGTAATCCTCATTGGCCTCCTCCAAAGGAGTCACCTTGGATTTTCCAAGATTCACGCCCACTGGGATCTTGGGCCACTCGCCTGAAGCTCGGAGTGCCAAGAGCCTCTCTGCAACCACAGCAGCACCATCGTTGTTAAAGCCAAATCGGTTAATGACCGCCTCGAGTTCCGGAATCCGAAACAGCCTCGGTAAAGGATTCCCCGGTTGGGGCTTTGCTGTGACAGTTCCAATTTCCGCAAAGCCAAAACCCATCCATTCCCATCCGCCAAGTGCGACTGCATTTTTGTCAAACCCTGCAGCCAGACCCACGGGGCTTGGAAAATCGACACCAAAAACCTTACGCGCAAGTTGGGCGGCATGTGTTGGCGCGAAAACTCGAAGCCCCGAGCCCATTTCGGACAACAGATCCATTGCGACGTGGTGCACCGTCTCGGGATCAAAAGAGAACAAAAGGGGTCTGAGAAGAGATTTGTAAAAACTCACCTTTCGAGAGAACCCGTTCCGAGGCCCTGCCCGCAACGGTTTTCCATAATTTATATGCGGAGGGTATATTCCCTCGCTTACCTTGATCGCGCTTTCGTCATTCCATCTGCGCTACAGCAAACAAATTACCCCATATGGCAGGACCCTTCGGCGAATGCCTTATGGTCCCTCTTCTATGGCTCGCCGATGCACCAGAGGTGCCTTTCAGAGCGTAGAAAGATTTGCCCATCGCTGATCGCCGGCGAACTATAGGTGCTTTCTCCAAGGACGTTTTTGGAAACAAGTTCAAATTTTTGAGCCGGATTCACCACGCTGCATTCGCCTTTGTCGTTTAAGAAGTAAACCAGCCCTGCCGCGCTCACGAGCGAGGCATGTTGACGGCCGAAGCGTTCGCTCCAGACAACGTTGCCTGTCTGAGCGTCAAACCCGTGGGCAAATCCGCGGTCATCGTTCAGCAGCAACCAGTCTCCCTCTACCAAAGGCGAGGGAACGTAGCTGACTCCCACCGGCCCTGGTGGATTGTGATGCCAGACCACATGACTTGCCGTGACGTTTCCAGATCCACCAGGACAGATCGCTTGCACATGGTGCTTTGGGAATCCGCCGCTCATGTAAAAAAGACCCGTGCGGTCGCTGTACACCATCGAAGCCACAAATTGTTCGGTGGGTCCGTCAATGCGCCAGAGTTCGCATCCCGAATCGGGATCGTAGCCGGCCACACATTTTGAACCGGACAGCACCATTTCAACGCGACCACTAACTTCTCTAATGAGAGGCACAACGTAACTGCGGGTGTTGTTCGGGCGTTCGATTCGCCAGAGCTCCCGTCCGTCCTCGCGGGCAAGCGCAACGATGTAGCCGGGCCCGTCATGGTCACAATTTACGATCACCTTCTCCTTCCAGAGAATGGGGGTGCTACAAAAACCATGAACGCTTCTGAAAACTCCCGGGCGTTTCTGCCATGCAAGGACTCCGTCCAGATCGTAGGCGCTAATAACAGGCTCATTGCCGTCCAAGAATGAGCAGAATACGAACCTTCCATCGCAGGCAGGTGTGCTGGAAGCGTGCGAGTTCTCGGTGTGAATTCGCTCGAGCGAAGCGGTGAGAACGGTTTGACGCCATAGCTCTTTACCACTGCGCCGCTCAAAGCAGACTAAAAGCCTCGCACCAGTTTCCTTATCATAGGCAGCGGTAAATATTTTGTCGTTGTAGACAATCGGGGAAGCGTGGCCGGGAGGACATGGTGTTTTCCACACAACACCTTCGGTATCGCTCCATCGGACGGGCACCCTTGTCTCCGCACTCGAACCGTCTCCCCGCGGTCCACGCCATGTCGACCAGTTTTCAGCCAGTGATTGCGAGGTAAGAAATGCCCATGCGGTTGCGCCAAGGACCATGCTGGAGAAGCGTAGATGGAGACACATATTGGGGAGAATTACGGAAGATGTGAGAAATTGGAGTGAATTGAAAATCGCTTTTACCGATTTCACCTTCCTCCGTGAAAAAACGCGCTCAGGGCTGACTCGCCTCATCCTGTTGCGCCGGCACCGGCACCGCCACAGCCACTTCCGAGGTCCTTTACAGCGAGGTTCGGAGACAGAAGTCTGCGGTAATGCCGTTAAATCGCTTGTGCGGGAACCCACATCCAGTCCGGCCTATGACGGAGTTCGTAGAGCGTCTCGTAAATCGCCTTCTCCCAAATTAGACCGTTTAACAGCAACCTCCAATTCCCTTCCGGGAAAGGCATGCACTCCGACCATCCTCCTAAAAAAGACTGTTGGAGCCCTTCAACTCTCTCCATCCCGACTCCACTAACAGCGCCCGCGTAAGAGAAGGATCTCCACATTCCCGCCACATCCCGCAAAGGAGCATCCATAGCGCGCCGCTCTTTAATCGACCGAAGTGGCTCCCCTTCAAAATCGACTAAAATCGTCGCGCCGTTTTCCGCCTCTAGAATTTGTCCCAGATGCAAGTCTCCATGGATTCGGCTGCGAGCTCCGCCGACTTGAACTTCCGCGAGTGCCCGTGCCTTTTGACGCCATTCGCGCTCGCCCTCACTCGTCGACCATCTCGCTCGTAATTCCGTCCAAACCAACGGACACACCTGACTCGGTTGGCCTTCAGAAAGCGCGGATAAGAGCTTTACGCCGAGTGCCTCGACTCTCTTCGCCAATTCGCGCGAGTCACTTTCCGTCCATGGCTCGGCTCCAAACTCCGATTTCTTTCCTCCGGAGGATAACGCCGCATGCACCCCGCCAACGGTTCGGCCCCAACGCCGCGCGGCTACCACATCAACGACCCCATCACGCAACTCTCGGATGACTTTCTCCCAAGCCGTGGATCCTTCGACCCACTCCTGAATCAGGGCAACCGTCATCCAACCCCCATCCCCCAAACTCTCCTCAAGAATTCCCCCGAAACCTGCAACCCCAACGTGATCAAAAGCTCCCAGAAAGCGTGCGATTTCAGCCTCGGGATGGATTCCCGCCTCTGGATACCGATACCACTTTAAAAGCCAATCGCACACCTTCCCACGCCCCTTCCACAGGCGGTTGGTAGACCCGCAATCCAAAGGACTCCAAACGACACTTCTCTCGCGAAATCCACCGCGAATCGCGCGAAATCGTCGCTTTGGAGCTGGCTGATTCATCCTCGGATCAGGGCGCCGAAATGGTTCAACGCCTCAACTACACCAGAGCTGCAACGTCCTTTCGCAACGTATCCCCCCGCCCGACGAACCACCTCCTGCACCACTTCAACTCCATTTGATGGACACATCACCCACTTCGCATGCACTCC
The DNA here is from genome assembly GCA_947448395.1 of Chthoniobacteraceae bacterium. Lineage (GTDB taxonomy): Bacteria > Verrucomicrobiota > Verrucomicrobiia > Chthoniobacterales > Chthoniobacteraceae > Chth-196. Next base: position 15,305 of record CANFNA010000014.1, on the reverse strand, counting down.
GTCTAGCATCGGAAGATCATTATAATGATCTCCCGCGGCAAATATCTCATCCGGCCCAATACCCGTTAACCGCCCTAATTCAGACAACGCCGTCCCTTTACTGTAGGCCTCGTGACAAAATCGCACCCAAATGGTGTTCCGCATAAATCCGAAACCCGGAACTCGTCGGCGCTCCACCTCCAAGAACGCGCAAATACGATCCATCTCCGCTTCCGTCTCTGAGGCCAAACCCACCAGCCTTCCTCCCTCCATAATCAAATTTGCCTCCACACGCTCCTCATCCACAAAGCATTGAATATCAGTCAGCAATTCTGATGCCTGCTCAAATAGCGCATCATGCGCTCTGTAGCACCGCTGGTTCCACTCCCCAAAGTCCTGCCAGCCACCGCCCGGACCCCGATGAAAAACCTCGCGCTCAGCGGTCAAAACAAAGTCAGGCTCTATCGGAAATCCAAATTCCCTCAAACCCTCGTCCACAAATGGCAAATCGCGGCCCGTATTAATCGCCCAATGCACTCCCTTCCCCCGAAGCGCCTCCAGCATCGAAAAAAGGGCCGGATCCACCGGAGGAATCGCAAAATGGTCCACCAAGGTTCCGTCGAAATCCGTGCTAAGCAGTCGAATCATGTGTGAGAGATTGACCTGAGACGCTAAAGTTTTCACGAACTTCCCCCATGAAAAGTGCATATGAACTCGCCATGGAACGTCTCGAAAAACAGACGCCTTCCAAAACATTGACTTCCGCTCAGGTCGCAGAAATTGCGGAGATCACATCCGTCACCCGCGCAAAAATTGCCGAAAAGGAGCTCTTCCTCCGTGAGCAAATTCAAACAGCAAAAGGCGCCGGAGATTTTGAGGGAGCCGTTCAAATCGAACAGCAACTCCTCAGAGAAACGGCACGGCTTCAAGAAGAAGCGGAATTGAAAAAGGAAAAGATCCGCCAATCGTGATACCAAAAAAGACCCCCTAATCCCCCCTTCCGTTCTTAACTGACTGCCGCCGCATGTCGTCTTTTTAAACCTTAGCCTCCCTTCCCCTAGATGTCTGTCACGTTTGAAACACCCATTTATCCGCTACCGGATCGAATGCTTTCGATTGCAGACCTGCTTTCCTGCTTCACCAATCCAAAGCACTTTGTGCGCGGAATGTCGCGCTACTCCGACCTCCACCTCAAAGTCGGACATCCTGCGGCCTTCCGCTATGATGGGGATATTCGTCCCATTAACGAGGGTGCCCCGCTCACAGCAGATATGGTCGAAGCGCTCATCTATCCGCTCCTTCGGGAAGATCACTGGATTCGTCTCAAAAACGAGGCCCTTACCGATATTGATGCTTCGTGGGAGTGGACTGAGAAAAGCATCTCTTTCCGACTCAACGTCTTCACGGACCGCGACGGGATTGCCGCTGTAATTCGCGCCCTTCCATCGCAAATTCCCACTCTTGAGGAGATTGGATTTCCGTCGGAAGCTGTATGGCAAGATATCTGCCGACTTCAAAGCGGGTTGGTGTTACTCACCGGCAACACGGGTAGCGGGAAATCAACGACGATCGCGTCTCTCGCAAACCATATCAACGAGCATCGCCTCGTTCGAATCATCAGCCTCGAGGATCCCATCGAGTATGTTTTCAAAAGCAAGTCTGCTTTGTTTTCGCAACGCGAACTAGGCAGACACATCCCTTCCTTCTCCTCGGGTCTGAAAAGCGCGCTTCGCGAAGATCCAGACATCATTTTAGTAGGGGAGATGAGGGATCGGGACACGATCTCTCTCGCTCTAACGGCTGCGGAAACCGGACATCTGGTCTTTTCCACACTTCACACGCGCGATACACAGGGCGCGATCACTCGGATCATTGATATGTTTCCGACTGAAAGAGCAAAGGAAGTCGCGACCCAACTATCGATGGCACTCTCGTATGTGATCTGCCAAAGACTTGTGATGAACCAAGCTGGCGGCCGGAGTGTTGCGATGGAGGTTTTGAAAAATACTTTGCCAGTCGGAAACCTCATTCGGCTGGGCGCCGTTCATCAGATTTCAACGATGCTAGAGACCCAGACAAAGGACGGCATGAATACCTTGGAGGCGCACCTCAAGCTGCTTGTCCAGAACGGGACCATCTCGGTGCTCGAGGCCATGGACAGCGCCAATGACCCACAAGCGATGCACATGCTTCTCTCTAAAATGTAATCGCGGAAAACCGCCTCCCAAAAACAATTGACCGCGAATCTCGTGGCTCAGCTGGTTTCCATTTCCTGAAAACTGCTGTAAGATTTCAGAGCATGAAACAGCCTTCTTTGCTTCTCCCTCTGTTACTTTGCCTCAGCTTCTTTAACCCTTTGTCTTCAGCAGAAATTCGGACGGAGACCGTGGAATACCGTGAGGGATCGACTGTGCTTCAAGGCTTACAATCACGAGACGACTCATTCGCTGGAAAACGACCCGGGATTTTAATCATTCATGACTGGATGGGGGTCACTGATCAAACTCGCGCCGTAGCAGAAGATATTGCCCGCCTTGGTTATGTGGCTTTCGCTGCGGATATCTACGGCAAGGGTGTGAGACCCACCGATATGAACGCAGCAGCGACCGAGTCCGGAAAGTACAAGGCGGACAGACCATTGCTTCGCCAGCGAGCTACCGCTGCTCTGCAGGAACTGCGCAGGAACACAAATGTCGACACATCCAATCTTGCGGCGATCGGCTTCTGTTTTGGAGGTACTACGGTTCTTGAACTTGCCCGCTCCGGCGCCGAAGTACGCGGTGTTGTTAGCTTTCATGGCGGCTTAGATTCGCCAACACCAGCAGACGGAAAAAACATTAAAGCGAAAGTCTTAGTGTTGCATGGAGCAGATGACCCTTTCGTAAAACCACCCGATATCGCGGCATTCCAAGACGAACTACGAAACGGTGGAGTGGACTGGCAGATGTTTTATTACGGGGATGCAGTTCATTCCTTCACTCAGAAAAAGGCGGGCACCGACAAGTCGAAAGGCGCGGCTTATCACGAGCCATCGGCACGCCGTTCATGGAATGCTATGCAGGTTTTCTTCGGGGAAATATTCCAGTCTTCTTCGACTCAAAAGCGCCATTAATGAACCACTCAAACTGACCGACACATGAGACACGCCCTCTTTTTTCGGAGATTCCTTCTTCTACTCTGTGCGTGCATCACCGGCCTTCTGACGTCGTGCTCAGTCGACAGAACGCATGTGCTTCGTGTGAGTATTCCGGAACAGCGGATTGCACTTTATAAAAAAGGCGCGGAAGTGGCCCGTTTCGACGTCTCTACCTCAAAATTCGGGATCGGCGATCAACCGGGCAGCAACCGGACCCCTCTCGGGAAATTTGAAGTCGCCCGAAAAATAGGGGAAGGGGAACCTCTCGGGATGAAGTTTAAGAGCCGTCAACCAACTGGCGAGATTGTTGCGGTGAATGCGCCGGGACGGGATCCCATTGTCACACGAATCCTCTGGCTAAAGGGCTTGGAAGACTGCAACTGCAATGCTTTCGAGCGAATGATTTACATCCACGGAACCCCAGAGGAATCGCGAATTGGGACACCGGCAAGTTACGGCTGTATTCGGATGCGTTCACGCGATGTGTTGCGAATCTTCAACACGGTTGGAAAAGGCGCTCGAGTATTTATTGAGAACGCACCCCTCCCCATCCCTCGGGAGGATGAAAAAGACAAAGCGACCTTCGCTTCGCGATCTCCCGCGACGCAAAGTTGAAGTGCTACCGCGGCGCCTTCGGCACCGTCCTGGAAAGGATTGCCTGGTACTGCTCCCGAAGCTCTGGCGTCAGAGTCTTTTGAGCGTTAATCCAAGCCTGTCCCACATCCGGCGCCGACCGAGATATGCGCGTCAGCACAAGCCGAACGGTCCGTTCACGCAGTTGCGGATCGTCGATACTCCCTGCCGAAAACAGGGCATTTCCAGGAGCCGACTCAGCCAGACGCATCGTCGCTGAAGGGAGAATTTGTTGCCTCAAATCTTGGTTATCAGAATTTGAGGATCTAGCGACAAGCTCCTCTAACTGAGACTGATCTAGAAGCCGGCTACCTAAGAGCGCCTGCAACGTCTTCAAGCGTGCATCTGGATCCGCGTTCATAGCCCAGCGCATCGGAGCGCCCGGCTCCATATGCGACCAAGATTCCAGCGCTGGATAAAAAAGATGGGACTGCTTCGTTTCCAGACCAGTCTTGATGGCTGCCTGTGGATCAAGCTCTGCCCAACGCCGCGCGAGAGCACGCATCGCCACGTAATCTCCATCCTCAAGGTCTTCCTTCGCCGCCTTCAAGGCTTGTTGGATCTGTTCAGGTCCAAGAAAACTCGCAAGTCGATAGGCTAAAATGTACTTTCTCGAATCACTTTTCAGTTTTGAGACCCTCTCAAATAGAGAAATCAATCGATCGGGGGAAAGTCTTTTGATCCGCTCCTCCTCTTCGCCGGCTCCACCAAAAACGAGTCCATCACGCCGGACAGTCCCGCTCGAAGGTGTTGCTCCTTGCTCAGAGCCTTCGGCACGAACTCCGCTTTCGGAATCTTGCGCACGCTTTGCCCCTTGGATGGAACTCGAGGGTGTTCCGTCGGGCCAAAAAGCACCCAGCGCTACACCACAAATCAAACCTGCGGCAACCAGCAGCCATCCGGTCGATGCGTAGGGGCGTTTCATCATTCAAACCATGCTCCGAACATCAACCCGAAGCAAACCGGAAGCAAAGAGCAGCTTCAGTGTTTTTTGTTTCCTCCGACACCGACTGGCGCGATTCTATTTTCATGACGAAAGCGATCATCTTGGCGGGCGGAGCCGGAAGCCGCCTCTATCCACTCACCCGAATTGTCTGCAAGCAGTTGCTCCCAGTTTACGACAAGCCGATGATTTTTTATCCCCTCTCCACGCTCATGCTGGGGGGGATTCAAGACATCCTAATTATCTCCACTCCTCAGGATCTTCCCCGCTTCGAGGATCTCCTTGGAGACGGATCCCGCTTCGGAATCCGTCTATCCTATGCAGCTCAGGCAAAGCCCGAGGGTATCGCCCAAGCGTTTATTATCGCCGCAGACTTCCTAGAGGACGCGGATCGGAGCGTTCTGATTCTTGGGGACAATATCTTTCATGGAAATCTGGATTTCCTCCGGAACGCTCTCACCCTCCAAGAAGGAGCCTGTGTTTTTGCTTACCCAGTGAGAGACCCTGAACGATACGGCGTAGTCGAGTTCGGGCCGGACGGGAAGGCGCTCAGTCTCGAAGAGAAACCGAAGCAGCCCAAGAGCAACTTCGCTGTTCCCGGCTTATATGTTTATGACAAACAGGTCGTTGATATTTGTCGGGCGCTGAAACCATCACCCCGAGGTGAGCTTGAGATCACGGACGTAAATCTGACTTACCTTCACAAAGGCCAGTTACAGGTTCGTCCCTTAAACAGGGGAATGGCATGGCTGGATACTGGAACCCCTGTGAGCCTCATGGAGGCTAGCAACTACATTGCGGCCATCGAACACCGTCAGGGCCTTAAAGTAGCTTGTCTGGAAGAGATCGCCTATGGGCGCGGCTTCCTGACCAAAGATCAGTTTAAGAAGCTCACAGAAGCCCTCCCCAAAAGTGACTACCGTGCTTATCTAGAGCAATGCACCGACTTCATCTGGGACGGCGAATCCCAGTAGCTGTTCGAGCCAATAGCGGCCCTGCCTCAACGCTGAGGCCGCTTTCCCCCGCCCTTAGCTTCGTGACGCCGCCGCTCTTCGCGTTGCAGTCCTGCAACCTGAGCTGGGGTCTTAAATGGGTGCAAATCCTTCTTGGGTTTTGAAAAACGTGAAGCCTTCGGACTAGAGCTCCCCGGTGGCTTTGGAGGCGATGAACGCTTCGGAGGCTGAAGAGGCGCTGCCTTAGGCGCCTCCTCAGAATCTGGTTTTGGGAGCACTGAGCCCACGTAAATCCGATGCACCGCTCGTCTGGCCGAGGGGTAGGCTTTCGCCTCGTGCGTCTGTACGCGAAAACCGGAACGTGAAAATCGATTCACAAAATCAGGCTCCTCGCCGGCAGACCAATACGCCACCAGTCCCCTTGGCCGAAGAGCCCGTCGAACAACGCCAAAACTGGATCGATCGTAGAGGCGCGCGTTCTGAACCTGCACCCATGACGCCGGAGTATGATCGACATCGAGGAGAATCGAATCATACGGATCACGCGCAGCCTTTCGAAGCACCTCGAAAACGTCACACGTGAGCACCTCCACGCGCGGATCGTCCAAAAAGCGCCCATTCACACCCTTTAGAAACTCTCGATTCCATTGGACGACTTCGGGCAAAAGCTCCGAAACGTGCACCACGGCTTTCGGGCCGACAATCTCGAGCACGCGCTTTAGCGTGAAGCCGAGCCCGAGGCCTCCAATCAAAACACGAGGTGCTGGGGCGTTTCTCAAAAACCCACAACCCACATCTGCGAGCACTTGCTCCGAGACCGTTGCAATCGTGCTCATGAGCTGGCGCCCATTGTGTTTCACATAATACTCGCCATCATGTTCATGCAGAGAAATGAACGAGCCGTCAGGCGACTGGACTTGAGCGAGTTTTTGAAAAGGCTTCATAAGCGAAGAGCACTGAGAACTTCCACCGCCGATTCAGCGCGGTTCAGAATGTACAGATGGAAGCCGGGAGCCCCGCGCTCCAAAAGACCTCGGATTTGACGCACGGACCAAGAAACCCCCACCCTGCGCTGCGCATCTTCATTCGCGCCGCAGGCCTCGAGTTCTTCCACTAATGCAGCGGGCAGGCGCGCCTTGGAAAATCCACAAAAGTTGCGCGCCTGTTTCAGCGATAATACAGGCATGATACCGGGCAAAATCGGCACTGAAACTCCAGCCGCTCTGACACTTCCGACAAATCGAAAATAATCCGCGTTATCAAAAAAAAGCTGTGTCGTAACAAAGTCCGCACCCGCAGCAATCTTCTCTGCGAGAAATCGAATGTCGGATGCATCATCTAAGGCGTCTGGATGACGCTCCGGAAATCCCGCGACACCCACCGCAAAGCGATCTGGATGTGCCTTTGAAATGAGGCGCACCAACTCAGACGCGTGTGCGAAACCTTCAGGGTGCCGCTCAAAAGTCGTCTGCCCCTTGGGCGGATCTCCCCTCAAAGCCAAAATCCCCGAGAATCCTGCATTCGCATACTGCTGAATAATCGCCTCCAATTCGTTACTAGCATGCCCGACACAAGTCAGATGGCCGATAAGAGGAAACCCCGCTTTTACCAATTCACCACCGTAGGAAAGCGTCGTGTCCCGTGAAGTGCCTCCCGCACCGTATGTGATAGAAGCAAAGTCTATTCCCATCGGCTGTAAAGTCTTAGCTGTTTGAAGCATCACTCCTGCAGCCAGCAAATCCTTCGGCGGAAAAAACTCCACCGAAACCGTGGGGCGCCCAGGATTGTTGAGAGCTTGGAGGATCTGTTCGCGAAACATAGGAAATGAAATGCCACCCTAACCAGAACACAGACCGCTGCCATCCTCAAAGCGCTTTGAGCAAAATGGACGCCCGAATGGACCATCTCGCCCGAGCCTGTTAATCATGAATCGTCTATGAGCGAGACCCACTGGGAAAACAATTTGAGGGCGGTTCACGAACGCGGCGTGCAAGCGTGGAAAGCAGGACGCCGGAGTCCTGAAACCATGTTTAGCCCGGAAGACACTGCTTTCCTGGCCTCGATCGGATGCACCACACAGGAATTGTTCGACTTCGTAGATGATCTCCTCGACTGGGGGGAGCCGGATCTCGCGACCGTCATCGATGTCCAGGGCATCAGACGAGATTACTTTCAGCAGGTCATGAACGGTAAATTTCCAGCAACAATCGCTTCCATGGCAGATCTCCCCGCGAAATCTGCATCCGTAGACGGCATTTCATGGCTGCCACGCCTCATTGTGAAAGCGCGCTTAAAACTGCGGGGCGAAATGCCCCGAGATTTGATGTATGGTTGTGGAGGAGATCGCCCCTTCCTGCGCCAAATCCACATGACGCTTGGCGGATTTCTGAAGCTCGTTTGGGAGTGCGGCGCCAACGACCGCGAGATTGTTGAGGCTGTTAAGCGTTCTGCAGGGCGGGCATAGGCCTCAGCGAATCTCGCTGAAAATTTGTTCACGGTCCGCGCAATCCTTCGGCCACGTCCTTATTTTGGCCGAACGCTCGGCCCCTCCACCCACTCGGGCGGAATCATCAACTGGCGCGGCACGGCGGGCACTCCTCGTTCGTTCTGAGAAAGTTGCGTAATCACCAAATCCACGGCCGCGGCTGCCAGGTGATCTCTTCGCTGATAAATCCCAGCAAAGCCGGACATCCGCGTTGTCCAGTCATGAACGACAAACCCAACATCCTCAGGGATTCGCAAGCCCATGCGCTTTAACCAACTCGGAGCGTGTGTCTCAAAAGTAATCAGGGCATCGGGACGACACTTGCGCATCCAATTCGCGAACACGCCGAAACAACGGCCCAGATTGTTGTAAGGCATCATTAAAATAGGCACTCGCCTTGAGCGCGGAATCTGTTTCTGAAAATGAAGCATCCCAGCGCTGTACCCATTCTGCGACCTACGATCGATCCAAGGTGTGATCGCCAGGCCAATCCGTCGATACCCTCGCCGATCCAATTCCAGTGCCGCGCGCTGAATTCCTAAATTCATATTTCCTGCGCACATGTGCAAAGCAGGCTCACTCATCGCATAACCGAATGTCACCGCCGCAAAAGGTGAATAATCCATCTGCGCACATAACAACTCCTCGCTCTGCGGCGATACTAGGACCCCCTCAATCCCTCGCGCCTCTAAAATCCTTTGAACGCGATACGGAGTCTGAGTCCCGCGCCCAAGCCAAAACTCCTCTACCTCATACCCGTACCCCCTCGCGCGGCGACGCATCTCCTCAATCGGCACGAACTGATAGGATGGGCTTACGAGATCATCTCGAGGAATATCCTCACGGAGAACGGCCATGACCGCGCGCATCCTCACCCGCTTTCGCGAACGCACCAACTTCATCATCCGATGCAAATGCGGGTCGGGCTCGTAGCCCAACGCTTGCACGGCTTTTAAGACTGCCTCCCTAGTTTTCGAGGCCACCCTAGGCGCCCCGCGGATTGCTCTGGAGACCGTCATGAGTGAAACCCCGCAGATCTGTGCCAGATGCTTTAACGTCACTCCATCAGAGGGCATGAGCGTTATCATAACGCACGGAATTTTAATCTGGCACTCAAAATCCTACCGCTGTCTGGGTAATATGAAACAATGAGCCCCAACCGCACCCCCGACAACGGCGCCGTCGCCTCGCATTCATTGTTGTTTGCGACCCTTTTAATCATCGCCGTTCTCGGTCTCAGCGCCATGCACTCCGAGGCCAGCACTGAGACTTCCAGCTTCAGTCCGGTCCGGACATGGCAGGGTATCCCGGGAATTGAGCGCACTCCCCAAGGCCGAGTCTTTGTGAGTTGGTTCTCGGGAGGCGCCAAGGAGCCTGAACCTGAAAACACAGTCTTGATCAGTTACAGCGATGACAATGGAAAAACTTTTAACTCACCTCTCACAATCGGCGCGCCAACCGCCGACGGCACACGCTGCTTCGATCCAACTCCGTGGATCGATCCGAAGGGACGCTTATGGTATATTTTTAATCGCGGAAACCAGTCCACGGCGACACACGATGTTCGTGCTCGAATCTGCGAGCGACCCGACGCAAACCCTCCCATTTTCGGTCCAGAATTTAAAGTAGGCTACGAAGTCCCTTTCGCATTTCGCATGAATAAAATTACCGTTCTGTCGACTGGTGAGTGGCTCATGCCAGTGACCCACGCGGCAGAACCGGTACATGCTTGGTGCACCGGATATAACGACCGCCAGCAACCCACGCTCCATGGCGTTGGCATTTCCAAAGATGAAGGGAAAACGTGGAAACTGCATGGTGCCGTCCGGTCGGCGCCATGGGCACTCGAGAATATGATCACGGAACTCAAAGACGGCCGCCTTTGGATGCTAATTCGCACCAGCAGCGGTCATCTCTGGGAGAGCTTTTCACTCGATCGCGGGCTTTCTTGGAGCGAAGGAAAGCGAAGCACCATTGCAAGTCCAGGGTCCCGCTTTTTCATCCGTCGACTCGCCTCTGGAAACCTCCTATTAGTCAACCATTACAACTTTAAAGGACGCAGCCACCTCACGGCGCAACTGTCCATCGACGACGGCCATTCGTGGAACAACGGCCTCCTTTTAGACGAACGCGATAGCGTCTCTTATCCAGACGGCGTTCAGGATAAGGACGGTCTGATTTGGCTCGTTCACGATCGTGACCGAGGAGGGGCCGCGGAAATCCTGATGAGTACTTTTCGCGAAGAGGATGTCTTGGCGGGACATGCTGTTTCCGGAAAAGTGCGCCTCAAGCAAATGGTCAGCCGTATAGATCGCTCACAGGCACCTCTAGCCCATGAGCATCTATTGCCGGATTTCTGGGATCCCAAACAAAAAGCCGACGCAATCCTAGCTAAGCTCGTGAAAGTCACGGCCCCTGAGGTCAAAGGCGCCCACGACGCGGAGATGGTTCTAGTCGGAAATAAGGCCTACATCGTCGCTGAAGTAAACGATCTTAAGGCCGGAGAGGGAGGCGGGTGGCCCTTCATCTATTCGGCCCTGTCCATCGTGAGTCTCGACACCTTAAAGACGGAACAAGTCATTCCCGTTGCACGTGGTGAACAGATCTTCGAAAATGGCTCTTTGCCCGACGGAGCGTGCTTCGTTCCGCGCATTCTGCAGTTAAACAAGAACACCTTGCGGTGCTTTTTTGCGAGCGAGGCTCCGGGAAAGCGTCAGGCGAAAACATGGTATCGTGATTTCCACCTTGAGACGCTCACTTTTGACCAGCGCATCTATCCCGCGAAATTAAAGACCTCCCTCGGAACATTCGAAATGGAGCCGCAGCATTTTCATGCGGACGCCGCAAAGGTCGGCTTCGGAAAGCCTCCCAAGGATTACGGGCTTTATATCTTTGATTCTTTCAAAGTCTTCGGAGGAAAGACCTACGTAGCGCTCAATAACTTCATCGGCGCGCAGAACGGATTAGCTGTGATCAATGAGGCACGTGACACCTTCGAAGTGATCGGCCACTACAACGAGCCATCGGCGCTCCGGCTCAGCGAGTCCTCGGTAAATCAACTCCCGGATGGCACGTGGTTGGCCATTTGCAGGCAGGATGGCGGAAACGGCAACTATACCTTCACCACGAGCAAAGATGGCGTGAACTGGAGCATCGGCGAACACCTGTCCTTCGTGTCCACCGGCACAAACTCCAAGCCCACTTTTGATCGATTCAGAAACATTTATTATCTTGGCTGGCAGGATAAAGCGCAGATCAATGGGGTGTCGCGCTCTGTATTCAATATCGACATCTCTGTGGACGGAAAGCGCTGGGAACGGAAGTACCGCTTCGAAAGCGAGCAATCATTTCAGTACCCAACCTTTCATGAACACCGAGGCAATATTTGGCTGTGTGTAACCCAAGGCGACTCTGATCCATCGCGCAAAGAACGCATCATGTTCGGGCGTCTTGAATAACCCCTTTTGTCGCCTTTCATGCAACGCATCCTTTCCGCAATTACGGGCTATTATCCGCTCTGGCTGATCCTCTGTTCAGCGATCGCTCTGATTCATCCTCCATCCTTCTCATGGTTTAACGGCGGCTGGATTACCGCCGCGCTCGGATCTGTGATGCTCGGAATGGGAATGACCCTGACGCTCCGCGATTTCCAACGCCTGTTAAGCGCCCCGGGTGCACTGAGTCTCGGATTTCTGGCACACTACAGCATCATGCCTTTGAGCGGGTGGCTAATTGGCAGAATGCTGCACCTCGAACCCGGCATGGCGGTAGGACTTATTCTTGTTGCAAGTTGTCCCTCTGGAACGGCCTCCAATGTCGTATGCTATCTCGCTAGAGTAGACGTCGCACTTGCCGTCTCGGTGACCCTCACCTCAACCTTGTTCGCATTTGCAACCACCCCCTTGTGGTGCCGTCTCTTAGCGGGCCACTATGTTCCCGTGGACGCAATGGGACTCAGTCTCTCAACGCTGAAGGTCGTTGTCGCTCCCCTTCTGATCGGGGTCATCTGCAATTGGCGTCTACCCTCCGTTATCAAAGCCGTTTCGCCTTTTGGCCCGGCAGTATCAGTAATCGCCGTGGTCCTAATCACGGCAGGCATCGTTTCTCAAAATGCTGCCGCTGTGATTGACAACGCAGGAAAGCTCATCATTGCTGCGTTCCTGCTACACGTGCTCGGATTTCTACTGGGTTACATGGTCGCTCGAATCCTCGGTTATCCGATAATCACCGCTCGAACTATCGCAATCGAAGTCGGAATGCAAAACGGTGGAATGGCAGCGATGCTCGCAAAAAAGAATTTCCCAACACAACCCATCGCTGCGGTGCCCGCTGTTTTTAGCGGCGTCATTCAGAACCTTATCGGAAGTGTAATCGCCGCGTGGTGGCGAAGAAATCCCTCCATTTAGCCACAGGCGCAACGGAATGTGATGAGCAGAAGAAACATCTATTATTGGAAATGCGACCGCCCCGTCGCCTTTCATGGGACCGGTCCTAGAGCCACGGCAGAAGCCTCGATTCAAGAATCTTTGTGCTCGGAAATAGCGCGCCGCTTCAACCAAGAAAAAGTCTCGCTCGTAACGCGCCCGTCACAAGGCAACCATCTGACGTGGACTACCCAGATCAATGGCACATCGCTGTTCATTCGAGTCGAAAACGGTCCTGAAGGGGATTGCCAATTGGAAATGGAATCAGCCGTGATGGAGCGGGTCTCGGAAACTGGCGTCCGCGTCCCAAAGATTCATGCCGTTGATGTCTCACGAGACCGCGTGCCGTTTGCATGGCAGGCAATGGAGCAGCTTCCATTTCCTGATCTGAACCAATCCATCAAGGCAGGTCAGTTGAATGTGCCCGTGATTGCTAGCTCCATCGGCGAGGCCATTGGGCGGTGGCAGAATATACGCCCGGATGGATTTGGCCCATTGGATCTCGAGCCACTTCGCGCAACGGGTAGGTTCATTGGATTCCACAAATCCTATACCAACTACTTTCTGCTCAATCTGGACAACCACCTTGCCTTTCTGACCGAGCGTGAATTCTTCACCGAGAACGAACGACGGCGAGTCAAGGAGGCCATAGATCAACACCAAGACCTGCTGCGTTTATCGAGCGGATGCCTCGTCCATAAAGATCTCGCGCTTTGGAACGTCCTTGGGACGAAGCGTTCCGTCGAGGCCTTCATCGATTTCGATGATGCCATTTGCGGAGACCCTACGGATGACCTTTCGCTCTTGGGCTGTTTTCATAACGGAGCCTTTCTCGAGTTTGCCGTCCGTGGCTACCGTTCCTTTCAGCCAGAACCAGACTCCTTCTTGCCGCGTTTTTGGCTCCATTTGCTGCGGAACATGATTGTCAAAGCGGTGATCCGGGTGGGTGCAGGCTATTTTGAAAAGTCCTCTGATTTTTTTCTGATTGGGGCTTCAAGCTCAGGGCCTGAACTACGCGCATTTACTCGGGCAAGAATCGATCTGGCGATCGACGCTCTCAAAACCACTGCTCCCTTATCGTACTTATGAAGTCTATCATGGCTTATCCAAAAATTGGCACTTGGGTCTCCAGTGCGGCACCACCGGTAGCGGAGTTGGCTGCCCTCTGTGGATTTGACTGGGTTCTGCTAGATCTCGAACACGGATGCAGCGGAGAGTCAGCAATCCCAGGACTGCTACATGCCTTACAGGGAACAGGTACCGCTGCGATTGTACGGGTCGGAGCCCCGCACGCCGACCTCATTGGAAGACTGCTCGATTGGGGTGCTAACGGAGTCATGGTCCCTCATATCGAATCAGCAGCTGAAGCGACTGCTATTGTTGCGGCGGCACACTACCCGCCGATTGGGAAGCGGGGTTTCTCGCGGTCGGTGAGAGCCCACCAATACGGATTGCGCTCAGCCGACTCTACTCCAAAGCCTCTAATTGTTGCGCAAATCGAATCTGGAAACGCGGTACGAAACGCGCAGGAAATCGCAAGTGTCGAAGGGGTCGATGTTCTTTTCGTTGGCCCGGCGGATCTGCAATTCGATCTTCAAATAAATGCGACGTCCTCCCCGGGCTCCTACGAGGAATGTCTCAAGAGCGTTGCTGCCTCTGCAGCAAATGCCGGTAAGGCGGCGGGCATTCTTTTAAGAGAGCCGGCAGAGATAGCGACTCTGCAAAATTTAGGATTCAGCATGCTCGCTATCGATTCTGACCTCGGAATTTTGCGCAAAGCTTACCAAGCGGTTTTAACCACGGCGCAGCCCCACCAACAAACTCCCTAGACCATGTCTTTCCTCATCAGTGCAGCCGCCTCAATCGTCTCTATTTTAGCGCTGAGCGCTCAGTGCTCCGCGCTTGATCGCTCCACAGCGGATTTGTCACTCGAGCCTCCGCACATCAATACGAGTCCAGGCCCGGAGTATGCCGATGCAGTACGGCCAGGCAACATGGTGCTCGGAATAGACCGGACCCCGAAGGGGCGTCTTTGGGCTGCATGGGTTGGAAATGGAGACAGCCCTAACGGATTCTTCATGTTGGCCTCGAGCGACGACAGCGGGAAGACATGGTCAAAGCCCCGCGTTGTGATCGACCCGACGGATCTTCCCGGCAAACCAAACCGCCGCTGCCTTGTCGGAAATCTGTGGACGGATCCACTCGGGCGCCTCTGGTGCTTCTTTGATCAGAGCCTCGGTTATTTTGATGGGCGAGCCGGAGATTGGTACATTCGCTGCGACAACCCGGACGATCTTGAGCCAAAATGGTCGGCGCCATGTCGATTTGCAGATGGCTGCACGCTCAATAAGCCGACCGTGCTCAGCAACGGCGAGTGGCTGCTTCCCGTTTCACTATGGAGCAGAGATCGGATGGGACCTTGGAATAAAGACTTCGAAGGGGTCGAGACTTTTAGGGACGCACACAAGGACCTCGATTCGATCCGAATGGCGAACGTTTTTGTGTCCTCCGACCAAGGGAAAACTTGGTCCCGCCGCGGAGGTGTGTCGTTTCCGAAGTCTGACTTCGACGAACACATGATCGTTGAGCGCAAAGACGGTTCGCTGTGGATGCTTGCCCGCGCAGGTAAGGGCGTCAGCGAATCTACATCGATCGACGGCGGTCGCACGTGGACCCAACCAGTCGACTCCGCAATACAAAACCCAAATGCCCGCTTCTTCATCCGGCGCCTCAACTCCGGCAACCTCCTGCT